>PWSG01000261.1 GCA_003564055.1 Syntrophomonadaceae bacterium | reverse complement strand
GGTACATCCGGGAAAATAACGATAGCGCACCTTTAAGCGCACCTCCTAAATTGGGCAGGTTTTGGTTTTAGAAACTACCAAAATATTTTCGCCAGGAGCACAGGAAACACCTTTTTAATTTTTAAAATAATTATTATAAATTTTAGAAGTCAGGCCAATAAGGGCTATCGACCAATGCGGAGCGAAACTTTTCGCGCAGGTCGGGGTAGCGGGAGGAGAGCTCTTCAACCAGCTCAGCCATTTCTTTGCGCTTGGTTTTCCCGCTGACAGGGCAGGGATTTTTAAACAGGGGCAGGTTTTCTCTCTTGACCAGGTTGGCCAGGGTGCTTTCGGGAAGCTGGGCCAGGGGGCGGACAAGGTGCAGATCAATCCGATCAAGATAGGTAACAGGCTTGAAAGTCCCCATCTGACCGGTATAAATCAGGTTCATAAAAAAGGTCTGGATGGCATCGTCCAGGTGATGGCCGAGAGCAACTTTGCTGCAGCCCATGCTTTTAGCAGCCTGGTGCAGGGCTCCGCGGCGCATGTTGGCGCAGAGAGCACAGGGGTTTTTCTCTTTTCTTCGTTCAAAAACAACCCTGGCAATTGCAGTTTTCTCCACATGAAGATCAATGGCAAGTTTTTCGGTAAGCCTCTTTAAAGGATCAAGATCGGCCGGCCAACCCAAATCGACAAAAACCGCCTGAATTGAAAAATCAAAGGGGGCGTGTCGTTTAAAGAGATTTAGAATATAGAGCAGGGCAGCGCTATCCTTGCCTCCGGATATGCCGACAGCAACCCTATCACCTGCTTCGAACATTTTATAGCGGTATATTGTCCTTTTAACCCTTGTTAAAAACCATTTTCCATCGCTTCGCCGCAATTATTAAATATCCTCTCACGTATTAGCAGGTTGAATGATATAATCAGTATAACATCTTCAAGGCAGAAAATGTTAAGGAGGCATTTTTTTGGCGCGTCACCTTAAAAAAAGAAAAAAAGGCCGCAAAGCGACCCGTGTAATATTCGTGTTATTTTGCCTGGCTGCTTTTATCCTGGGATATTTATATGCAGCAGGCTTCCTGAATTTTTAATGTTTATGCACCAGCAGCTCAAAACGAGGCAGTTTAATCCGGTTTTTCTTTTTAATGTTTAGCAGTAAGCGGGCCTGTTTTTCAGCAGCAGCGACCACCTGCAGGCGGCGAGCCCTGGAGCCAAGCTTTTGCAGGTATCTTTCAAAACCGGCTGCCGCTTTTTCTGAAGCAAAGCGCACTCCTTCAGCATTAACAACTATCTGGTCGTAGCGTTGGGGTATCTTTCCGCGTAAAGTTTTTCGCAGCTCTTTTATATGAAGGGTGCTGATCAAACCACGCAGCTTAAGATAGATGATTCCTTTTTGCTCGGTAAGTGAAATCTTTAGCAGTGAAGAGGCTGATCCAGGGCGCGGCCTCCCTTTGCCAGGACTGCTTAGCGAATAATATAATAAAGTTGCAGGCTGAAGTTTAACCCGAAGCTGTTTTTTTAGAAACTGCTCATAGCCCCTGTTTTTCCAGATAAAATGCCTGATTAGTCCCCAGGCAAGAACCCTGTACAGCGCCGAAGACCACCCGGTAAAGCTGACATTTTTAAAGATCCTGGAAAGCGAATAAAACTTTTTCAAAGCCTGCTCTGTTTCAACCTGCAGTTCCTCAGGTGACATTAAAACAGGCTTCATCACAACATGGTGACCGTCATAAAGCGACCAGTCCCTGGTTATTATTCTGTCCTCTTTTTCCAGCTGGTCATAAAAAGGAGTGCCCGGCATGGGGGTCAGAACCATAAACTGAACAGTGTCAATGCGCGCTTCGATAGCAAAATCAGCCGTTTCCCTGATTGTTTCGGCAGTATCGGCATCGCCACCGAACACAAACATACCGTGGATTTTTATCCCCTGCTCGTGGAAGCGTTTAACGGATTCCCGTATCTCTTCCGCGGTCTGCTGCTTGTTGTATGCTTCTAAGGTCTCCGGGTTAATCGACTCAAATCCGATGTAAACAACTTTACAGCCCGAACGGCGCATCAGTTCAATTAGTTCGTCATCAAAAGCAGCATCGGCCCGCACCTGGGCGCCCCAGCCTTTTATCTTAATCTCGTCCCGATTGATTATTTCTCTCATCAATTCTTTGCTGTGTTTTGGATCAGCGGTAAAATTATCGTCACAGAAAAATATATGTCTGCCCGGGTAACGGGTAAGCTCTTCTAAAATGCTTTCCGTACAGCGAAAACGGTAGCGTCTGCCAAACATCTGGGTAACGCAGCAGAAAGTGCAGTTAAAAGGACAGCCTCTTGATGTCATTACCGGAATACTGCGCATCTTTTCAGAGTGTTCAAGTAAAGTGATATCGGGTATTGGTAGGCTGTCCATATCGATTCGCTCTTCAAGACCTTGATTATATACCTTTTCACCATTTCTCCAGTACGCCACGCCGGGAATAGCATGCGGCTCCTCTCCCGCTCCTATGGCCTGGACAAGGGGTAAAAAGCTGTATTCGGCTTCTCCCTGCACAATGTAATCTGCAAACTGCAGGGCTTCATCGGGTAAAAAGGTAGCATGTATTCCACCGATAACCACAGGTGTGCCGTTACTTCTCAGCAAACCGGCAATCTGGTAAGCTTCCCGACAGGTGGCGGTAGTGGTAGAAATGCCAACCAGGTCGGCTTCAAATATTTTTGGCCAGGGAAGGGAATCTCCGGTACCCAGGTAAAAGTTTACCTGAAATCCTTCATTTTGAAGCTGTGTTCCCAGGGTGGGCAACCCGAGGCGGGGCATGCGGACATGCTTGTAAACATGATCCTCTTTTGATTGCGGCTCAATTAAAGCAATCTTTTCCATTTTATATCGCTCCTTTATCCAGGCTGACCGGATTAAGTATTAACAGTCCGATAAATTATTAGCATCGGCCACCAGGAAAAAAAGCGGGCTTAATGAAAAAGTTGTAAGGTTACCTAAGGGACAGGTTTAATATTTAACCTATCCCTTATTATTAATAGTACAACAGTTATTATCTCGATTACTTAAGAAAACGGATGCAGAGTGGATACTTATAATCTATACCGTCATTTACATTGACTGCGGCAATGATAACCATTACCAACCAGAAGATTCCTACAGCAATTAATAGGGGAATCCCGATAATTATGGGAATCAGAATAATTGATACAATTGTGTAAATGGCAATGCTCAGCTGAAAATTCAAAGCCTCTTTACCCTGCCTGTCGACCCAGTCAGACTGATCTTTTTTAATTAACCAGATCACCAGGGGGCCAATAATGCTGCCAAAGGTTGGAACAACGAATTGAACCAGAGCTGCCAGATGAGCAAGCATGCCGAAGGTCTTGTCATCCTGAGTAAGAGCTATTTTTTCTGTCATCATGCAACCTCCAATATAATAATGCCTTTTAGCAAGTTTAAACTTTATCTCTGGGGTTAATAATAAGCCATGCTGCCTAATATTTCAAGGGCTTGGTAAAACTATTCTATTCAACAAATTCCTGCGGCTTAGTCTCCAGGTATTCACGCAGGGTTTTACCTGAATCTTTCCACTCCCGTGCAGCGTCAACCCCGATATAGCGGTAATGCCAGGGCTCAAAAATGTAACCGGTAATATGCTCCTTACCTTCAGGATAGCTCATGGCAAAACCAAAACGGTGCGCATTTTCAGCCAGCCACCTGCCCTGGTCAGTATTGGCAAATTCTGCAGAAAAATCTACTGCAGTGCCACCAAAATCCACCGTTGTGCCCAGCTGGTGCTCGGACTGGCCGGGGCGGGCACTGAAGCGATTAGCTTCTTCCTCACCATGCCTGCTGGCGAAATCCTGAAATGTCCATTTTTGAGTTTCGTAGCTGCGGTATGCTGAACGGATGCTTAAAGTTACACCATCTTCTTCAGCAGCCTGCCAGAGCTCTTTTAAGTGCTTCAGAGCCTCAGAACGAAGCTGCATGCTGTAAGAAGGGTTCATATAGGAAGGAATCGGTTCTAAATCAGGTGGCACATAATCACTTTTCAGCTTTGTTTCTTTAGTTACCAGGGCCAGAAGATTCCTGCCATCGGCAATTACTTTATACTCGCCAGGCTCGTCCTGTTCATCCGGTGGATCTTTAGCAATTGTCTTCTCTTCTTCAGCTTCCATTTCTATTTCTTCAGGTTCATCTTCCGACTCCTCAAGCTCACATGGAGAAGGTAGAGCTTCATATTCTTCAAGACTTTCATTAAGTTCTTGAAAATGTTCTTCAGGTACATGTTCTGCAGGCTCTTCAACAGGCAGGTAATAACATCCTGCAGCAACCATGCTTAAACAAATTGTCAGAACAAAATATAACTTCCTTTTTATAAAAATAGAAATCAAGAATAACCTCCCAGCGTTTTTTTACAATTCCAAAGCCTTTTTATAGATGCTTTCCGCACATATGCCCCGCTTTTCTAAAACCAGTTCACCCGGGGCGGAGGCGCCAAAATCATTAAGCCCCATAACTGCTCCTCCTGGGCCGGCGATTACTTCCCACCCCATGGGCAGGGCTGCTTCGATCACCAGCCTCTTTTGAATAGCGGCAGGAAGAATTTCTTCGCGGTAAGCTTCATCCTGGGCCAGGAAAAGTTCCCTGCAAACCATGCTTATTACGCGTACAGAATGCCCCTTAGCCTGCAATTTCTCCTGTGCCTGCATGGCCGGGGCAACTTCCGAACCGCTTGCAATTAGAAGCAAATCAGGCTTATCGCCACTTTCAGTGCTGATAACATAACCGCCTTTCAGGGCCTCCTTGCCGCTTTTTGGCAGCCGGGGCAGCTTCTGACGTGACAAGATCAACGCTGAAGGACCACACCGACGCTGCAGTATATGCAGCCAGGCAGCTGCAGTTTCAGACCCGTCCGCCGGTCTTAGCACATGCATGTGGGGGATGGAACGCAGATTAGCCAGATGTTCAATCGGCTGATGGGTCGGACCATCTTCCCCGACAGCAACGCTGTCATGAGTATAAACAAAAGTAACCGGCAGCTGCATCATCGCTGCTAATCTAACAGCAGGCTTCATGTAGTCAAAAAAGACCAGGAAAGTAGAGCCAAAGGGCCTCAGGCCGCCATGCAGGGAGAGGCCGGAAAGAATAGCGCCCATGGCATGTTCACGGACACCAAAATTGATATTGCTGCCTGAAATATTATCAGCCTGAAAATCACCGAAGCCTTTTAAATATGTTTTAGTGGAAGCATTAAGATC
>PWSG01000071.1 GCA_003564055.1 Syntrophomonadaceae bacterium | reverse complement strand
TGCCGTTACTGCAGCCGGAACCGGCGCATCACCGGGCAGGGCAAGCATGGAGGAAAGCTTATTCCAGCTTTCCTTACCGGCCGCTTTTTGCAGGGCATTTAACTCTTCGCTTAAACTGCCCCGGGGCGGCATTCCTTTTTTCCCCGGGCTGCCCTCAGCCGGCCGGGCACTGTCCCGCCAATTCCGGGCAATCTCCTGGATTTTTGCTTCAACCCTCGCCTCATTAAAAAATGTCTCCCCGATATCCTCTAAGTGATAACGCCTAAGCGGTGGTTCGCAGCGAATCGCTTTCAAGCCTTCCTCATCAAGGTAGCCCTGCTTAAGGATATGGAGCAGTTCCTGGACGACCGCTGAAGGCTGCAGCGGGTCACCGGTTTGCTCGTCTCTTTTTACGTAGGAAAGGTAGAGCCGCTCCCGGGTACAGAGCAGCGTCTCAAGAAACATGTAGCGGTCCCGTTCGGCAGGGTCAACGTCTCCGGCCCGCCTCCGGGCAGCCCGCAGGTCCAGGGCGTCCCTGCTGCCGGCAGCCGGGAAAAGTCCCTCACCCAGGCCCAGCAAGAAGACCACCCTGAAGGGTATGGCCCGCATCGGCAGGAAGGAGGACACGACCACACCTTCAGCCAGGTACTGTCCCCGGCCGCTGCCCAGCGATTCAATCGCCCTCCCGGCGATTTCGGCTGCCACCCTGCCGCTTACCTCGCGCCCTAAGTCCATCGCTTCCAGTTTTCCAAGCGCGCGGAGCAGGCGCAGGCGGTCCCGTTGATCAGCTCCGTCTTCTGAGTAGAAGTAGGTGTCGATCTGGGTTGTGTAGAAACGGGCCCAGTTCGTTAAAGTCATCTTGCTTTTGCGCACAAAACGAGCGTCGGACAAAATAGACCTGGCCAGCAGTCCGAAATGGGCCGCCGTCAGGCGAGCCGAACCGTAAACCTCTTCAACCAGCCATCTGCCCTGGTCTGCTTCGAAAATACGCTCATCACCGCTCTTCTCACCGGTCATGAAGGCACCCAAGGCCAGCCTCCTGATGCCCTGGTCCCAGTTGTATACATCCTGGTTGATATAGGTATCCTCAAAGTCGGTGCGGTCGGCTCCGAAGATAATACCCAGCGCTTCGGTAAACGCAGCCAGGTCAGCAGGTGTAATATGATCAAAACGGCTGATAACGGCGGGGTGGCTCATCAGGGCCAGCATCTCCGCCCGGGAATAGCGGCCAAAAGGCAGTTTAAGCAGCAGGCCCATGGCCTCGATAATCTGGCTCCCGGCGGTTCCGGGCAGGTCGGAGACGCTATTTGGCAGGTTGTGAGCGGACGCAAAAACCGTTTCGATCTGGGGCAGGTAGATATCGCGTCCGGCGCTGTTGATTATAACGGCGATATCGCTGAACCTTAAGGGAGGCTTGCCCCGATCATTTACGATCAGCTTCCAGATTTCGTCAGCTACCCATTCCCCCTCCCGGCGCACCGATGGGGCGGCTACCAGCCTGATTGTTTCGTCCGGATCGTGAGGCTCTGTTTCACTATTAATTTCTGTTTTCTCCGGTTCACGAAAGAGGATGTTTTTCTGCAGCGCATGCAGCAGGCCCTGGTCTTCCGGCTCAAGGAAGCGATCAGTAAAATCACAATCGGTCAGTTCCCCGAGCAGGCGCACATGTTCGCGGCCGGGATGACCCCAGTAGCGCAGGGCCGGATTATCGGCGTTGAAAAGGCCGAAAGGGTCATCGCTTTCGGTTTCCCCGGTTCCGGTCCAGATACGCTTTTCCCGCCGGTTCATTTCCTGATCAAGCCGTTTATAGTATGCACGTTCCGTCTCTACATCTTCCCAGAACTCGGCGCAGGGATTAAGGGTATAAATGTAGAGCGAATTGTTTTGACCGAGCAGTGCGAACAGGTCCTGGAATAACCTGGCCATGTATGACATCCCGAAAATATGAACCGGGGGTAGTTTGGCAGTCGTCATTTTCTTAACCAGCTCTTCTTTAGAAGTTAGCAGGTCCAGGGTAATCCAGTGCCCGCCCTCTAGGGGCGGGTTTTTCTCCAGAAGCCCGCCTTCTGCGAAAACAGCCCGCCATAAAGCGCGCTGCCAGGATATGGTTGGAGCAAGGGCCGGGTCAAACGCTGACGGGTCGGCAAAAGGATGTTTAACAATTTCCGTTAAGCTTCCGCGCCAGGCAGAAATCATCTCACTCCTGGAAAAACTATATTCCTGGAAAAGGTGAGCCATGCGGACGGCCAGCTGGACCCGCCGCATATCGGCACCATCGCTCAAAAGCAGGTTATCTATACCTGTCGGTGGCCGGCCGTTACCGCTTGATTGATTGGTAGTCTCACCGGCGCTTTCCAGGTACCTGCGTACCGGCTGCATATCCGGCTTGCCAGTTATCTCTTCATCTAAGAGAATTGCTAATAAGGCAGCCTCGATGATATCAAGATCGGCCAATTTATAATCACCCGGGCAGGTTTTATCAACTATGTCACCGATAAACTGCTCCAGCCTTCTAAAGCGCATGTTGGCCGCAGCACCAAGCTTTTGGGCTAAGCCTAAGCGCACCCAGGTCTCCATGTTCCGGTTTGGCACCACCAGCTCAACCGGTTCGAGGGGGTGAGTGCTTGCTCTTTGCGCCTTAACCTTATAAGATAAGGCATCTAACAGTTGTTCCGTTCTGTTGGAATAAAATTGCTCTATCACCGGGCTGCCCCTCCTTACTTATTTATCTTTCTCTTATAACATCTTAATTCCTTTCAAAGACACATATATGTCAGTAGTCTTGTCTATAATGGAGTTATTAAGGACAGGGAATTGCGAACTATTAAGGTTAAGGGACGGCAGACTGTGCGATAAGCCTTGTGTCATAGCAGAAAAAAATGATATTATTAGTTTAGCATAAAAAGAAAATTTATATTATTTTTGCAAAAGCATCGATTGCAAATGTAACTCTATTTACAGGGTTGATTTGCCAGCTTTGAGCTAAATGGCAAAAATAAATAGAAGTAGTAAGCCGCATGGCTTTAAACTTAAACAAATAGAAAGGGGTGCCTGTAATGGGTTTACCGGAAAAGCCTTATACCAAAGAAGAGGTTGTTAAGAAGCTGGAGGAATATGCCAAACTCGATGCCGATCCCCACAGCGGTAAGTTGTTTACCATTGCCTTTGAGTCAGGGTCTGAAGATCAAAGGAAGCTATCACATCAGGCTTTTAACATGTTCATGGACAAAAACTTCCTTGATTTTACCGAGTTTCGGGGGCCGGTCAAGATGGAAAAAGAAGTTATCGATATCGCTAAATCCCTGATGAACGCCGATGAAGAAGCAGTTGGCACTTTTACTTTTGGGGGCACGGAAAGTGTTTTTCTGGCCGTTAAAGCAGCCAGGGACAAGTTTTTCATCAAGAAGGGTTTTCAAATACCGGAAATAGTAATGCCGGTGACAGGACATCCCTGTTATGATAAGGCAGCCGAGTATATGGGTCTGAACCTGATCAGGGTGCCCATAAATGAAGAGACCCTGGAAGGGGATCCGGAGGCAATCCGGGCGGCTATTACGGAAAACACGGCAATGATTGTTGGTTCCGTGCCCAACTGGCCCTTTGGCACCCTGGATCCTATCGAAGAGTTTGCTAAAATAGCGGAAGAAAATGATATCTGGCTTCATGTTGATGCCTGCGTCGGCGGGTTTATCCTGCCCCTTTTAAGACAGCTGGGAGAACCGATTCCTGTTTTTGACTTTACTATCCCCGGCGTTTCATCCATTTCAATGGACCCGCACAAATTTGCCTATACAAGCATCGGTGCTTCAATTATTCTATTCCGGAAAGGCTTCAGCAAAATGCTTTCGCAGTATGCTAACCTGCGCTGGCCGGGATACCCGATCGTTAACCCCGGTGTTTTGTCCACCAGGTCAGCCGGGCCAATAGCTGCAACCTGGGCCTCTCTTCACCATCTCGGGGAAGAAGGCTACCTGGAGCTGGCCCGCCGGCTTCTTAATGCCAGGAATATGATTACAGATGGTTTAAACAAGATGGGTTTCAACATAATGGGGCGGCCACGGTCACCGATTGTCGCTTTCAGCTCAGAAGAAGTTAACCTGTTTACCTTAAGTGATGCCTTGTTGAAGAAAGGGTGGCATGTAAACCCGCAAAGGGGCATTGCCCATTTGAATATTCCCCGCAGCATCCACCTGACTGTCACTCCCATCCATGACCAGCTGGCCGGACAGTTTCTGAAAGATCTCGAAGAGACAAAAGCTGAAGTAGAAAAAATACCGCCCTCGGAAATCGAAGGTATGGCCAGGGGCTTCGGCATGATCATGGGCATGACCGCCGGTGAGATGGATTACGAAGCAATCAGGCAGATCATGGGCAAGGTGGAAGAAAACCTCGAACTTTACGGTCCCGAATTGTTGAAAGCCTTCGGAATGGAAGAAGAATTACCCCAGGAAATGGCTATGCTAAACGAACTCTTTGATTCCATACCACCGGAGATCATGGAACTGCTCGTTAATTACGTCGTTATTGAGATTTTCCGTAAAGGGCTATAGGAATTAAAAAACATTAGTCATTTTATAACTACCCAGGCTTGATCGCCAGCCTGGGTAGTTACTTATGTCAGGGGACAGGTTCGTTTATAACAATCGTTTATGCTTTCCGTGTAACCCTTTCGCCTTACTAACACAGCGGGCTTTTGTAGTGATATAATAAATGAAGCATGAATGATTCCGATTCCAAGTAAGGAGATGTATACCGTTGCAGAAAGCCCAGATGATTATTATTCTCTGCTTGCTCATGATCGCTTTCCTCTCCGGCTGTTCAGAAAGAAAAGCTGAAGACATCTATCTAAATGAAGCCCCCGGTATTCGGATCACTGCTGAGGCCATGGAGGCGCTAACAGCTGACAGTGAAGCACACACCCTTAGCTATACACTGAGCTATTCATGAGCAGGCCGCATGAGAATTCCTGCCGTGCATGCAGGAACACCCCCAAATAAAGAGACTTATTTGTCAGTTGACCTGGATGGCACACCATTATTTATTCACAAGGATTTAATTGATTGGAATATTAATCGATGATGTTGACGTGATAAAAAAGATTCTGCTGCACCTTGATCTATGGGAAACGAGAAATCACGACCCGCCGCCCGGCAAGGTCTTGCTTAAATTTATTCCGGAAAACGAGCTGCACTTAGAACAGCTTACCTTTGCAGGTGACCTGCAGTATCCGGAGCCAGATAATCACTATAATAACC
>PWSG01000253.1 GCA_003564055.1 Syntrophomonadaceae bacterium | reverse complement strand
TGATCGCCTCGGCCATGGGCAGGGAAATAGATCGCTGCCGCCGGGCAGTCGAAGAAGCCAAGAATGGGAAAAAGGTAGCCCTGGTCAGCGGAGGAGACCCCGGTATCTACGGGATGGCCGGCCTGACCTTACAGGTGGCCGCCGAAGAGAGCGATCCACCTATCGTCGAGATTATACCGGGTGTAACTGCCGCCGGGGCGGCTGCAGCTCTATTGGGTGCCCCGTTGATGCATGACTTTGCCGTGATCAGCTTAAGCGACCTGCTCACCCCCTGGGAAACAATAGAAAAACGGCTCCATGCCGCTGCAGATGCAGACTTTGTTATTGTCCTCTACAATCCGCGCAGCCGGGGGCGGACCGACCTGCTTTCCAGGGCTCGCGAGATTGTAATGGAGCACCAGTCCGGCGATACTGCTGTTGGTATGGTCCGCGGTGCTGGTCGCGAAGAAGAAGAGAAGTGGGAAACCACCCTGGGAAAAATGACCTGCTGTATCGAAGAAGCAGATATGGCCACCCTTGTGGTGATCGGCAACAGTAAGACTTACTGGCAAAATGGTAAAATGATTACTCCCCGGGGGTATGAGCTGTGATCCTGGTCCTGGCCGGCACAAGTGAGGGGCGTAAGGCTGCCATTGACCTGGAAAAAGAGGGCTTAAAAGTTATGGCCGCTACGGCCACTGCTTACGGTGGAGAGCTGCTTCAGAAAGACTTTCAGGGTGAAGTTTCAACTAAGCCGCTTGACCTGGAAGCGATGTCGGAACTTATCCACGGGAGGGGAATAACTAAAGTTCTTGATGCCACGCATCCCTTTGCCGAAGAGGTATCAAGCAATGCCCGGGAAGCCTGCCGCCTGGCAGACATAGAGTATGAACGTCTTGAGCGTGAGGGGCTTGATATTGAAGCAGGCGATGGTGTTTTCACTGCCCGCGATGTGGAAGAGGCTGTTCAGCTTGCTTTCAGCACAGCAGGCAATATCTTCCTGACTGTCGGCAGCAGTAAACTGGAGCACTATACCCGCTCTATTGATCCGGAAAAACTGATCGTGCGCATCTTGCCCGCTCTATCATCACTGGAAAAATGCCTGGAACTGGGCATACTTCCGAAAAATATCATCGCCATGCAGGGTCCCTTTGATGTAGAAATAAACAAGCTGTTATTCCGGCGCTACGAGGCCGGCTTAATCATCACCAAGGACAGCGGCCCGGCAGGGGGCGTCGCCGAAAAAATCAGTGCTGCCCGGGCCCTTAATATCCCTGTTATCTTAATTTCCCGCCCCCAAATAAACAAATAAGTTAAAAAGGTGTCAGACACCTTTTTAACTTATTCTTGGTTTAGGTTACAGCTGCAGGTCATTATAATCAGCCTGGGCCAGGCGGATTACTTCATGGGCTTCTTCCCTGCCGTATACACCCTCCAGGGTGCATTTCTGGTCATCTCCGCCGGGCATCTGCTTGTAGGTAAGGAAAAAGTGCTCTAAGCGCTTTAAAACCTGCTCCGGGACGTCACTTGCGTCCCTCCAGTGGCCGTAGAGGGCATCACCGACCAGGACGGCCAGGATCTTGTCGTCGGCTTCCCCGCCATCCAGCAGTCGGAAGCCCCCGATTGGTTTGGCCTGCAGCAGGATGTCGCCATGGGGCACTATCTTTTCAGTCATCACGCATATATCAAGGGGGTCGCCGTCACCATTAATTCCTTTTTTGCCGGTTTTTTGGCTGCAGAGCTCTCCGATTCTTTTTCCGCAGTAGGTGCGAGGCAGCATTCCGTAAAGAGTGGGATAAATGCTGGAGTACAGTTGAGGCCGGTCGATTTTTAATAATCCGCTTTTTTTGTCCAGCTCGTACTTGACTGTATCGCTGGGAACAACTTCAATATAGGTGGTTACAATCTCCGGGTAGTTTTTGCCGAGGGAAACACCGTGCCAGGGATGGGCTCTGAAGTTGTACTCGGGGGAAAGACCACCGCTGGTTTGAAAGTCGGTCATTATCGGAACTCCTTTCAGGCCGGACCGGCTTAATAATAGTTAATTACAGTATATTAGATTTATTGTGTTGATGCAAAAATCAGTTAGCTGTCGGGGGGTGGTCTTAAGTGGGAGTAGATAGTGCTTTTAAAAGGGTTAATGCAATATATGCCGAAATATAGTTAAAACAAAACGAATCGGGTGAAGTGTCATGTTTAAGCTGCCCTGGCCGCAGGTGGCATAATAGCCGGGTGCTCTACCCTGTTAGCAGGCGGGAGAAGGAGGAAAGTAATGGAGAAAGGTTACGTACAGATTTATACCGGTGATGGCAAGGGAAAAACAACCGCTGCTCTTGGCCTCGGTCTGCGGGCTGCCGGGTGCGGGTTTAAAGTTATGATGTTCCAGTTTTTAAAAGGGGCTTACAGCGGGGAGTTGGACAGCACACTTATGCTGGGTGGTAGATTTACGATTATCCGCCTCGGTGAAACAAAAAAGTTTTTTGGCGCGTTAAATGAGCAGGAAAGAAAAGAGCTAAAGGAAAAATTACAAGAGGAGCTGAAACAGGTTGAAGCGATTCTAAAAAGTGAAGCCTGTGACATATTAATATTAGATGAAATAATGGCGGCAATACATGGTGAGTTAATTACTGTTCAGCAGGTGTGTAAGTTTATTGATGCACGCCCGGGCGGGATGGAACTGGTTTTAACGGGGAGAAACGCACCGCAGGCTATAATTGACCGCGCCGACCTGGTCAGCGAGATTCGCTGTGTTAAACATTACATGGATAAAGGTGTCTCTGCTCGTGAAGGGATTGAAAGGTGAACAAAGGCGGGACAGGCCTCTATTATATGCTAGTTTTGATAGACGGCTTAAATAAGTTCAATTTTGAGGCCTGACCCCAATTGTTGAATTTGTCTGGTTTATTGTTTAAAGGTCCGGTTGTTTTTCTTTCAAGCGGGCATAAATATAGGTTCCGAAGATCATACCGGCAAAGGTAAATAGGCCGAAGATCTTGCCTTCACCGATTTGGGCCAGGACTGTGCCCGGACAGGCCCCTGTAATGCCCCAGCCGAAGCCGAAAATCAATCCCCCGGGGATGCTCCACTTTTTTAGCTCCTTGTAACTAACTTTTAACGGTTCACCGCTTTTAACGGGTTGGGCAAACTTTTTTAGAACCTGCATGCCAAGTGCTCCGACTATGATAGCGGTTACCATCACTCCGACCAGGGTGTAGTCCTGCCCGATAAACATGCCCACGATCAGATCATATTCTGATGCCCCGACTCTACTGAGGGCAAAGCCGAATAAAACCCCGAATGCTAAGAAACCTAACTTTTTATCCATTACCATGCACCTCCGAGGAACAGGCTGCGTACAATATTAGCGGTAATAATACCACCAATTATAAAGAAAATCGTTGCTAAAATGCTTGAGATATGCAGGTTGGCAATGCCGTGAATGCTGTGGCCGGAGGTGCAACCGCCGGCGATGCGCGCTCCCAGGCCGAGCAAAATGCCTCCCACAAAAAAGAAAACAGCATTTAAAACTCCGGGCCACCCGGCTATTGCTGTGAAGCGGCCCATTTCAGTAGTTATGCCCAGGTTGCCGCTTAAAATTGCTGAAAGTAGGCCGCCTAAGATAATGCCAATAATGAAATAAACCCGCCAGCTGAATGTTTCCGCATACTTGGTTTTGATCCACTGCAGGTTTTTGGCCGGCAGGAATATTTTAACCAGGTTGCCGTAGCCGGTTGAGACTCCCAGTGCAGTGTTGAAATAGTAATAAAGCAGAGGAACCAGCAGTCCGATGATAATGCCCCCGGCCCAGAAGGGCCAGGGATCTACAAAAATGCTTCTTAAAATAAACATTATTTTTCACCTTCCGTTTTCATCGGTAATCCAGCAGCGCTCCAGGCTGTTGTTCCGCCTAAAACATTGGTAACTTTTTTGAAACCTTTCTGTTTCAGAAGGCTGGCAGCTGTCATAGAGCGGTTGCTGGTATTGCAGTGTACAAAGACTTCTTCTTCAAGGTTCCAATCTTTTGAAGGCTGGCGCATATCAGGAGCAGGAGCCAGGACTGCTTCTTCGATATGACCGCTTTCCCATTCGCTTTTGGCCCGGTTATCGAGCAGTAAAAGGTCTTTTTCTTTTTTCAAGCGTTCCTTTAATTCATGAACAGAGACAGTGTTAATACTGTCTGTTGGCAGACCGGCATTGACCCAGCTTTCAACCGAACCTTCCAGGTAACCGTACAGGTTGTCAAGGCCAACGTTATAGAGGGCGGTTTTCATTTCTTCCAGGTTTCCGCCTTTTTCGAGGACCAGGATCAGCTTGTCGTCGGAGGGAACTACCCAGCCGGCGAAAGTTGCCGGGTTGCCGTCCTTGCTGATGCTGTATGAACCGGGAATGTGGGCGCCTGCGAAGGAATGGTAAGCCCGGAAATCGATGACTGAATAACCTTCCTTGATCGCTTTATCTGCTTCAGATGCACTGTATGCACCGGGCTGAGTAAGGTTGCTGAGCAGTTCTGGGCCGGTGCGGTTGATTTCCGAGCAGCGGGCAAAATGATCCGGCGCTGCTGGCATGTCTGTTAGCAGATCTACTTTGAAAGCATCCAGTTCGGTATGCTTGAGGGCATAGTTGTTTCTTTTTTCTGTGCCAATGGTACTCCACAGCTTGGCCGATAATGCTTTCCCGCAGAGGGAACCCATACCGTGGGCCGGGTATACTTCAACATGGTCGGGCAATTCCTTCAGGCGTTTAAGGCTGTCAAACAGCTTCTCTGCCAGTTCTTCTTCCCGGTTGGGAAACAGGTCCGGCCGTCCCACATCTCCGACCATCAGGGTGTCCCCGGTAAAAGCTAAAACAGGGTCTTCCCCTCTTTCCAAATCTGTTACTACATAAACAGTGCAGTCGGGGGTATGGCCGGGAGTCTCCAGCAGCTTGAAGCGTAAACTTTCAATGGTGAACTCCTCTTCGTCAGCCAGCGCATGGTGCGGAAAAGTACAGTTGGCAATTTCGGGAGCGTAGATTTTTGCTCCTGTCAAGTCTGCCAGCTCCATGTGGCCGGAAATAAAGTCGGCATGAAGGTGAGTTTCCAGGATACCTGTAATTTCCATGCCAAATTCTTTGGCTTTTTCCAGGTAAACATTAATATCGCTGCGAATCGGATCTACCACGACACATTTACTTCCATTACCAACTACATACGAGCATTGTGCAATGCCCGGGGTGTAAATTTGTGCAAAATGCATATAAATACCTCCTGTAAGATTTTGTTGTTA
>PWSG01000275.1 GCA_003564055.1 Syntrophomonadaceae bacterium | reverse complement strand
CTCTAAGGGGAGAAAAAAGCTTTTTCCGGGTGCGTTTTCCTGATAAATCGCAAGGGTGGTTTGAATCACCCCTGCCTGGACGGGAGTCAGTCGGCAACGCCCTGGCGGCTCTTACCGTCGGCTATATTCTTGGGTTGACCCTGCCGCAGATGGAAAAAGGGCTGGCAAACAGTGAAGCTACGGCAGGGCGGCTCCAGGTTTTACATAATCGAAAAGGATTAGGAATTATAGACGACACGTACAACGCTAACCCCAGCTCTGTAAGAGCGGCATTAAAAGTGTTATCCGAACTGGGCGGAACCAGGACAGTTGCAGTGCTGGGCGATATGCTAGAGCTTGGTTCTGTTTCACGCAAAGCGCATTTAGCTATTGGCCGTTATGCCGCAGAATGCGCAATAGGCTGTTTAATTACGGTTGGGGAACTGGCACGTGCTGCCGCCAAAGAAGCTGAAGCTTTGGGATTAACTGCTTATCCCTGTGCTGATCATGAAGAAGCCCTGGCTGTGCTTGAGAAATTGGATCTAAATAAAAACTGGTATGTGCTGGTCAAGGGGTCACGGGGCATGCAAATGGAGAAAATTGTTTCCCCCCTGATCGAAGAGGAAGGAGCAGGATAATAATGGTTGTTATGATAACAGCTATTCTATTCTTATCATTTCTGGCCACTGTTACAGCCTGTTCTTATTTCATAAAACACATGCAGTCATTACAATACGGACAGCAAATCAGAGATGACGGCCCAAAAAGCCATTCTGCCAAAGCAGGCACACCAACCATGGGCGGAGCTGTCTTCATTATTGTTGCCGCACTGGCCGGTATTATTGCCGCCGGTTCATCACCACTGCTGTATGTTGTCCTGCTGGTGACCTTAGGATGCGGCCTGATCGGTTTTTTCGATGATTACCTCAAAGTGGTCCATAACCGTTCGCTGGGTCTTAAAGCACGTTCAAAGCTGGCTGCCGAAGTAGTGATAGCCATAATCTTTGTTGTTTTTCTTAGGTATTTAGGCTTATATTCCACAGAGATTGTATTGCCTTTCATTAACCTGGAATTTGACCTTGGGATTTTCTACCCGCTGTTAGTATTTTTAATTATTGCAGCCGCCAGCAATAGTGTTAACCTGACCGATGGTGTTGACGGGCTGGCTGAAGGCACAGCGGTGATTGCTTTATGTGCTTATGCCTGTATTGCTTATCTTGCGGGGAAAGATGAAATAACTTTATTTTCTGCGGCGCTCGCAGGAGCCTGCCTCGGGTTCCTGGTTTACAATCGACATCCGGCCCGCCTCTTTATGGGCGATGTCGGGTCACTGGCCCTTGGTGGTGCGTTTGCCGTCATAGCTGTTTTAACAAAAACAGAGTTTCTACTAATTATTATCGGTGGTATATTTGTTATCGAAGCGCTCTCTGTTATTGCCCAGGTAATTATTTTTAAACTCTTCGGCCGCCGTATTTTATTAATGAGCCCTTTGCACCATCATTTTGAATTGAAAGGCTGGTCGGAGTGGAGGGTTGTAGTGTCTTTTTGGATTACAGCAGCTATTTTTGCCATTTTGGGAGTGCTAACCTATAGCTGTCAATTCAGCAGCTAGCTCCTGGGAGGTGAATACTTGATAGGCTCAATAAAAGGAAAAGAGATCCTGGTTGTCGGTGCGGCCCGCAGTGGTATGGCTGCCGTAGAATTGCTCAGCAAAAATGGAGCTTCCAAAATAACAATTACCGACCAAAAGCAGCCTGACCAGCTTGAAACAGAGCTCACTTACCTGAAGCGCTATCCTGTTGTTGAGGCTGTCACCGGTGGAAATCCACCTGACCTGGTTCATGCAAATCTTTCTATGGTTATCAAGAGCCCTGGCGTGCCCCCCACCCTGCAGTTATTTAAGAAAGCAGAAGAGCTGGGAGTGCCTGTTATATCAGAAATAGAACTCGCATATAATTTTATAAAAGCGCCCCTAATTGGCGTAACAGGAACCAATGGTAAAACCACGGTTACCACCCTTATTACAGCGATGCTAAAAGAAGCGCAGGTTGAACCTGTTATTTCAGCAGGAAATGTAGGGAACCCTCTTTCAGGTGTGGCAAACAAGATCAGCGCGCAGGGGATAGTAGTCGCTGAGCTGAGCAGTTTTCAGCTTGAGAATATCCGTTTTTTAAGACCTGCAGTGGCAGTATTTCTCAATTTTGCCGAAGATCATATTGACTATCACGGCAGCATTGAAAAATATTACCAGGCAAAGTTAAGGATTTTTGAAAACCAATCAAGCGGAGATTATGCGGTTCTTAATGCAGCAGATCACAGGGTAGCTTCACTTCAAAAAAACTTAAAGGCCAGGGTGCTCTTGTTTAATCAGCATCCTGTAAACCTGGGAGTCGGAGTGGAAGATGGAACTATTAAGCTTTATAAAGAGGAAGAGCCTCCACATGAAATATGCCTGCTCTCTGAGCTGCTTTTGCCGGGAGAGCATAACCTTGAAAATGCCCTTGCTGCTTCAGCTGCAGCCTGGGCCTGCGGAGCAGATCTTCATTCAATCGCTGAAGTTTTACGTACTTTTCGGGCTATCGAGCACCGCCTTGAACATGTTGCTAACATAAATGGTGTCGATTATATTAATGACTCCAAGGGGACTAACCCCGGGGCAACCATAAAGGCCCTTAAGTCTTTTCCGGGGCGTAATAAAATACTAATTGCCGGCGGTAAAGATAAGGGCAGTGACTTTTCTACTTTGGCGGCATTGCTGCCCCTGGAGGTAAGCTTGCTGGTACTGCTGGGCGAAACGAAAGAAGAACTGATGATATCAGCTAAAAAGGCTGGTTTTAGCAGCGTTATCAAAGTGGAAGGATTGGAAGAGGCTGTCTCAGCTGCCCACAGGGAAGCTAAAAGCGGAGATGTTGTGCTTCTTTCGCCTGCCTGTGCCAGCTGGGACATGTTTCCTGATTATGAGGCCAGGGGCAACCTGTTTAAAAAACTGGTTCGTTCGTTACCCGGTGTTGATAACAAAAAAGGAGGGAGTTTATAGTGGTTAAAAGCGAAACAGGCTGCAGCTACGATAGAGCTTTACTGCTGGTAACTCTGCTCCTTCTGGCTATAGGGTTGGTCATGGTTTTTAGCGCCAGTTTCGTTATTGCCGAGGAAAGCAGGGGCGATCCTTACTACTTCCTTAAGCGCCAGGCGATGTGGGTTGCTATTGGGCTGCTGGCCATGTTTTTAATATCACGTTTTCACTATAAAAACTTGAAAAAGTTTTCTTTAATTATCCTTGTCCTGAATTTTATTTTCTTAGGTTTAATATTTAGCAGCTTTGGTTCTGATCTTGGCACGGAGGCCAGGCGCTGGTTGGTTTTTGGGCCCGTGGTTCTCCAGCCCTCAGAGTTCAGCAAACTTGCATTTGTTATATTCACCGCTGCTTACATGAGCAGCCGCAGGTTAAACCTGGGAAGTTTTTGGACAGGCAGTTTTGTGCCCCTGTTTTTTGCAGCGATTGCATTTTTCCTGATCCAGTTTCAGCCTGACCTGGGTACGGCTGTAGTCGTAATAGCGGCAAGTGCCCTGGTCATTATCTTTGCGGGCATGCCGTTTACACAGATGCTGGGGCTTACCTTTTTATCCCTGCCGCCTTTTGCCTACTTTATGGTAAAAGAAGATTACAGGGTTCAGCGGCTCTTTACATTTGTTGACCCCTGGGCTGATTCCAGCGGAGCGGGTTACCAGATTATCCAGTCTCTTTACGCGCTCGGCCCCGGTCATATTTTTGGTGCTGGGTTAGGCCGCAGCAAGCAGAAACTATTTTATCTTCCGGAGCCGCAGAATGACTTTATTTTTGCAGTGATCGGTGAAGAGTTGGGCTTTGTGGGCGCAGTTGCGGTGCTCCTGCTTTACTTGATTTTAGTCTGGCGCGGTTTTCAAATTGCCCAGAGAGCACCTGACCTTTTTGGAAGCTTGCTGGCGGGAGGAATCATTTTTATAATTACTGTCCAGGTTTTAATTAATGTTGCAGTGGTTACCGGTTCTGTGCCAGTTACAGGAATTAACCTGCCCCTGATTAGCGCAGGCGGCAGTTCAGTATTTTTTACCCTGCTTGGCATCGGTATTTTGCTGAATATATCAAAACACGGCCGGGCTGTGAGTCAGGTGAAAGGGAGAGCTTAAGAGATGAAAATACTAATCGGCGGAGGAGGAACAGGAGGTCATGTTTATCCGGCACTGGCTTTGGCTCGCTATGCGCAATCCGATAACAGTGCAAATGACATCCTTTTTGTTGGCACTGAAAAAGGCCTGGAAAGCAAAATAGTTCCCTCTGCGGGCTTTTCCCTGAAAACAATTCCGGTTCGCAGTTTCCAGGGCAATCTCAGGCAACTAGTATCTACACTGTTTAGCCTGCTGGACAGCCTTAAGCAGACTTCGGCAATCATAAAAGAATACAGGCCGAATGTCATTCTCGGCATGGGTGGTTATGTTGCTGCGCCCGTGGTTATTTCGGGTTTAATAAAGAGATTTCCTGTTGTGCTTCATGAGCAAAATGCTCACCCCGGACTGGTTAATCGCAGGTTAGCCCCTTTTGTTAAAAGGGTCTGCCTCTCATTTGCCGAAACTGAAAAAAGGATGCCCCGTTACAGCAGAATCCTGTATACGGGCAACCCACGTGCTACTGAAGTTTCGACTCTAACCAGGACAGCCGGATGCCGGCACTTTAATCTCGATCCTGAAGATAAAAATATCCTTATTTACGGTGGAAGCCGGGGTGCATTGAAACTCAATCAGGAGGTGACCGCTTATCTCGAAGCGGGTTTTTTGCCTGAAGATGTTAACCTGATCTATGTGACAGGTGAAATATATTACCGGGAAGTAGTTTCAAAACTGGGCACAATTCCCAATCGGGTAAAGCTTTATCCCTACCTCGACCGGATGCCCGAAGCATTGGCGGCAGCTGATCTGGCTGTAACCAGGAGTGGGGCGACTACCCTGGCGGAACTAACGGCGCTGGGAATTCCTGCCCTGCTTATTCCCTCTCCCAATGTGGTCAATAACCATCAGTATTACAACGCAAAACTATTAGCTGATGCAGGGGCGGCAATTTTAATCGAAGAAAAAGATTTCGATTTTAATCGTCTCAAAAAGGAAGTAGACCTTCTCTTAAATGAACAGTCGCTTTTGAAAAAAATGAAGAGCAACAGTATCCAAATTGGCGAAAAAGATGCTGCAAAAAGGCTTTACCGGTGCCTGCAGGAGGTTTCAGTATGAATATCGATCAGGAAT
>PWSG01000242.1 GCA_003564055.1 Syntrophomonadaceae bacterium | reverse complement strand
ATAGAACTTCTTATGAACTTATGAGTATCTGTTCATATATTATATTGTTGAGCAGCCTGCTCGTCAAGCCATATTTTTTTAAAACTGGGTTTTTATAAAAATCAAGCCTGTCGGTTAAAAAAGAGCGCTAAAATTATCCACACACTTTTTAACTGATTGTTCACGTTTTGATTTTGACCAGACTACAATTTCAGTTCCGACTACCTTTGCTCCCCTTGATTCACACTCTTGTTTCATTTTAGCTACGGCACCTGTGCCCCCGGTCCATAATAAGGGAAGCTGCTTTGTAACAAAGCAGGCTGCCTGACGTTCCTTAAGTGGTGGAAGCTTTTCCAGGTAAGCCTTCATAACCGGATTGAGGGAAAAAGCCTGGACCGGTGCGCCAAGAATTACTGCTTCGTAATTATCCGGAGTTGGCACATCAATCAGTTCAAATTTTCCCGGCTGAGCAGGAGTGCTACCGCTTATTGTAATCTGTTCAATTGTTGTGTTGTGACCTTTTGCTTCCAACTTCTCTTTAAGTCTGACAGCTACCGATTTTGTATTGCCCGTTTGCGAGTAAATAATAATGCCGATATTCATTCCTTTTTCCTCCTGTATTTAGAATCATATGATCTTTTATTCGCTTAACAAGCGCCTTGATTTAATATCTCCTAAATCGAGGTGATAGGCTAAAATTGCCGCTGTTACGACAGATAGTTCTTTCCTTTGGCTTATTGTGGGACGAACCTTGCTAACCTGTGAAAGTGGCGACTCGATTAACCGCCGTGCAATGGCAGCAGTTCCGGGAAGCATATCTATTACATCGGCACCCCGACAGCTAGCGCATAGCATACCCCCCTGGCGGGGACTAAATACTGCAGTATTTTTCTGTCCACAATTAGTACAGGAATGCAGGTGGGGGCTGTAACCGGCAATATGGGCTAATTTTAGTTCAAAAGAACGGCAGACCAGGTAACGATCCACATCTTCGCCAAGCAGTTTCCAACCTTCCAGTAAAAGCTCAAATAAGGCAGTACACGGTTCTTCACCAGATATCAGGCGATCGGTCAGTTCAGCTAAATATATTCCATATGGGTAAAGCTCTGGATCATCCCGGAACCAGGAAAACCTCTCTATTGGATCCTGTCCGGTAATTATAGGCCAGGTTTTTCCCTGATGAAAAGTAAAATGACCGTACGTGAAAAGGTCCACTCCGGCCGCCAGCCTGCTTTTTATTTTGCGGGCACCGCGTGCTACTGCTTCAAATTTTCCTTTCTGCAAGGTTAAAAGTGTAACCAGGCGATCGGCTTCACCCAGAACCCGGGTCCGCAAAACCAATCCCTCTGCTTTGAATATGCGCTGTGTCAATATAGTCGTCTCCCTTAAAAAGGCATCTAAATGTTCATCTTGGAATTGGTGCCGGGAGCCTACCGATAACCTAAGCGGCGCAGCTCTTCTTCACGGTTGCGCCAGCCTGGTTTGACTTTAACCCTTAAATCGATAAAAATACGCTGTCCGAAGAGCGCTTCTAATTCCTTCCTGGCCCGCGTACCGGCTTCTTTAAGAAGGCTTCCGCCTTTTCCGACGATAATACCAACCTGGGATTTACGCTCCACAAATATCTCGGCCCTGATATCAAGAAGCTCGCCACTTTCCCGGGGCTTCATTTCTTCTATTGATACAGCTATGGAAAAAGGTATTTCCTGCCGTGTCAGGTGAATCACTTTTTCACGAATTATTTCAGCGGTAATAAATCTTTCCGGTTGGTCAGTAATCATATCGGGAGGATAAAACTGCGGCCCCTCGGGCAGTACTTCCACTACAGCCTCGACAAACGTCTCAAGGTTGGTCTTATACAAAGCTGAAAGGGCAAAACAGGCTTTAAAATAGCACAACTGCTTGTAAAGATCAATTAGATTTGCAACCCTGTCTTCAGGAACAAGGTCAATTTTATTTAAAACCAAAAAAAGAGGACTTTTAACCGTTTTCAAGATATCAGCAATGTACCGATCTCCCGGCCCGGGAAGATGACTTGCCTCTACCAAAAAGCAAACCGCGTCAACCTCTGTCATCGTCATCCGGGCTGTCTGAATCATGCTCGTTCCAAGCATATGCTTCGGTTTATGCAGGCCCGGTGTATCGATAAAAATAATTTGATATTCGGGCCTGGTTATTACAGCCCTGATTTGATTCCTGGTGGTCTGAGGGCGATCAGAAATAATAGCCACTTTTTCACCTGCCAGGGCATTTAACAGGGTCGACTTTCCAACATTCGGACGCCCAATAAGCGCGACAAAACCTGAATGGTGCATACTTATCCTTTCATAACCGGGGCATGACAGTTTTGATATCCAGCACAGGAGTGCCATTTATTAAATCCAGGCCCCTGACAGTAAGAATATTATTGTTTACATCTAGCAATTCGACAGTTGACTGGGCTATGGAATTAGGTCTCAAGGGGGCTCTGCAGGCGAAAACACCGAATATTTCGTTTCCTCTTCCGCTGCGCCTGTCTTTAAGGGTATACCCTCTTGCCTGGTGCAGGTAAGATATAACATTGATTTCTCTTTCTTCTTCCAGGCGATGTAATCCATCTTTCAAGTCAGGTTCAATAAAAACCTGCGAAACTAGCTCTTTGTAATTTGAGGGGATCTCCTGGGGCTTTTCATAATCGCTGATAACATAACCCACAGGATGAAAAGATACAGCTATACGCCAGTTTTCCTTGTTGTTTTCCATTTCTTCTTTGCTAAAAGGGTTATTGTGCCATGAATCTGAACCAAAAGGTTGGGGAAGAAGGGCAGAAAGGTTTGATATTTTTACATCTCCATTTAAGTTGCCCATGATCACTTCAAGGTCGCCGGCCAGCTCCCAGAGCACCTGCCTGCAAGATCCGCAGGGGGCTGGCGGAGGCGTACTTTCAGCAACAACTGCTAATTTTTTAAAATCCCGGTACCCGGCATGAACAGCTGTAAATAAAGCGATTCGTTCAGCGCAAACAGTCATTCCGTAAGAAGCGTTTTCTGTATTTGATCCTGTTATAACCGCTCCTTCACTGGTATACAGGGCTGCACCGACAGGGAACCCGGAATATGGAGCATAAGCTCTTAAACGGGAAGCACACGCCGCGGCAAGCAGTGTTTCTGCCTTCATCTTGACACCTCGTTTATTAATCACCAGAAATATATGCAGGTAGTTTTATAAAACCGGAAGCGCTTGTTTCAAAACGTAATCCACGTTTTCTTTCCAGCTCATTAGAAATTATTTGCAACCCGCTTTGTAAAAGTTCCGGATCACCTACGGCTTGAATGATAACGGGATTAGCGCTAACCTGTCTATGATTTACCATGATTAAGGGTCCGCTGCAGCGAATAGCGCTGGTAGCTATCAATCTCTGGTTGCCTACACTTACACCAATGGCACCTGAACTAAACAATTCATTGACTATATCCCTGATATCGGCATCATGAACCAGGGAATCACTACCCTCGCTATTTTCAGCATCATAAACCTGGAGTATTATTCCCGGTCCGACCAATTCTTCTAATCCAGCCCTGGCCCTTGTTTCATGAAGGCTTATCCGCATAGAGTTAAGGTCATCGCTTAAAGTCCACAACTGATCTTCGAATGTCTGCGGAACAACCAGCTGCCCTATCCCGTTTTCAATCTCTATATCAATACTCTGGTTGCCATGGTAGCGGTCAGGTGAAAAAATCTGCTTGATGTGTTTTACTGTTCCTCCGGCCAAAAATTCCTCGGGAAATACACTCAGCTGGCCATCAAAAATACGAATAGCAAGGTGCATATTCTCTTTAGTCTCCTGCACCCTCACATCATTGTTAACGGCAATTAAAACCCTTTCCTTTAGCTTTGAATCAGCTTCCTCATGGATTATTTCCTGCACCATACGGCCCTGGTTTATGATCACCTGGATCAGTTCATCACTTCCGGTAGCGAATTCTACCGCATGATTATATTCAGCAAGAGCATCACGGACTGTCGGTAGATCATATACTTCGAGGTTGTGAGCCAGGCGTTGGCTATAATCAGAGAGGTCACGGGCCAACTCCTGCTTATATAATAAAACTGAATCTCCACCGGTAAAACGGGAAACAGCAATAAAGTATCCAAATCCAATTAAAGTTGTATTGATTAACAATAAAAATAAAATCACAAAGAGCAGCTGATCTTTTAAAAACAACGAATGACCCGACTTTCGAGGTTTAAACATTTAACCTCCCCCCTCACAACTTTACCTCTAATAAATTAGTTAAACAGCAGGTTTCTTATTATTACCCAAAGTGGCGGTCCAAGAATAACCAGACCAACTAAAATGGCAAAAAATGTCGTCAGCAAAACGGCTCCTGCAGCTACATCTTTGGCAATTTGAGCCAGGCTGTTGCGTTCTTTTGTATAAAGATCAATTGTTTTCTCCACAGAAGTATTAAAAGCCTCGGCAACTAACACCAAAATTATTGCGGCCAGTAAAAAAAGCATGTCGTATAAAGGTATGTTTAAAAATACTCCCAAAGCTAAAACAACTATTCCGATCATTGAATGGATTGCCATATTACGCTGGGTTTTGAAACAGTATTGCAGCCCGCAACAGGCATTTACAAGGCTGCCTAAAACCTTATTCATTTATTGTTCACCTACTAAATACTTATCAAATTCATCCATTATGGTCCGTTCTTTTTCCCGCATTTTTTTCGTCTGATCATCTCCATTATGCTCATAGCCAAGAAGATGCAGCAAACCATGGACAGCCAACAGCGCTAATTCTCTCTTCAAATTATGGCCGGATAGTTTAGCCTGCTCTACTGCCCTGTCAATTGATATATAAATATCACCAACTGCAAACTCATCTCCTGTCAAAGAATCTTGATCGGCAGAATCCAGGTAACTGAACGAAAGCACATCAGTCGGAGCATCTTTATCTCTGTACTTACGGTTCAGGCGCTTAAGCAATTGATCATCGGCAATCACCACATTGAGCTCACCTTTGGATAGTTTTGCTTCTTCCAAATGCTGCTCAAGGAGGTCTCTTAACCGGCTTAAGAACAATATTGTCATGGCAGGATCTTTTTTTAAACACTGAACATTGACACTCATTTAACGACTGATTTCCTTTCAAGTTCTGCTTTAAGAGTTTTTTCCGGATACTCGATCCGTGAATGGTAAATGCCTGACATGATGTATACAAAAGCATCTGCAATTTGATCGAGCTCTTTTAAAGTTAAATCTGATTGATCCAGTTGGCCGTCTTCAAGCTTTTCTTTAATCATTCGCCT
>PWSG01000229.1 GCA_003564055.1 Syntrophomonadaceae bacterium | reverse complement strand
TCAGGTTGGTTGAAAGAGCCCTCAATACGGTTCCGCGCAAAGTATCACTTAGCAACAGCAGGACCGGCAAAAGGGTTATGGAGATGGAAGGCGGCAACGCTTACTTCGGAACAGGTTCCGATACTCCTAACTTCATTGACCCTTATACCCAGGATCGGATTAAAGCCAGCCGAAAGACTGTGCAAATGGCAACCAAGGTAATTGATGCCCTGCCAAATTTGGATTTTGTTATGTCACTGGGAATTGTTCAGGATGTGCACCAGCTTGTTTATGACCGTTACCAGTTCCAGTCAATGGTCTTAAACACTTCTAAGCCAATTGTCATTACAGCTATTGATGAACCTGGCTATTCCGATATTATTCAGATGTGTGAAATTATTGCCGGCGGCGAAGCGGAACTGAGAAATAATCCCTTCCTGACCCTTTATGCCGAGCCAATTTCACCCCTGCAGCACCCCAATGACTCAGCTCGTAAACTGATGCTGGCTGCAAAGAAAGGTTTACCTGTTGTTTATACCCCATGCATCATGGCCGGTGGAACTGTTCCTGCAACCCTGGCTGGTGCAATGGCCAATGGACTGGCTGAAAGTTTAAGTGGTCTTGTTCTGAACCAGGTAACTTCAGAAGGTAGCCCATTTATCATGGGCGGGGTTTTTACCGTAATGGATATGCAGACCACGATTTTCTCCTATGGTGCGCCTGAATTTGATTTAATGATGGCAGCCCTGGGCGACATTTCCAACTATCTTGACCTGCCAATGTTTGGAACCTGCGGCTGCACCGATGCAAAAGTTGTTGATGAACAGGCCTTGATTGAAGGCGCAATGTCAATTTTGCTTACCGCCCAGTCCGGAGCCAACCTGAACCACGATGTTGGCTATATTGAGCATGGCAATACTGCTTCCCTCGAATACCTGACCATTTGTGATGACCTGATAGGCATAGCCCGTAAGATTGTTAACGGTATCGATGTCAACGAAGAAACGTTAGCCCTTGATGTTATTGACAGGGTTGGTCCCGGTGGTCATTTCCTTGCTGAAGAGCATACCATGAAGCACTTTAAAACAGAGACCTGGTATCCTGAATTGTTTACCAGGCAGATCTATGAAAACTGGGAAGCTGAAGGAAGCAAAACCCTATTTGACAAAGCTAACGAAAAGGTAATAGACATCCTTGAAAACTATGAGCCTGAGCCTCTGCCGAAAGATGTTCAGCAGAAGATAGAGGATATTATAGCTAATGCAGAATCGAAACTGAATAAGTAAAATAAACCTTCTTTAATTGGTGGGGTTAATTATGGCAGACCTGGCAATAGGTATTGATACCGGAGGTACATTTACCGACGGGGTAATCTTCGACCTGGATAATAAAACGGTAGAAGCTAAAACAAAAGTTGAAACAACAAGGCATAACCTGAATCTCGCCATAAACCGCTGTCTTGATAATCTCATGAGCGCTTTACATGAAAAAAATGACGCCCGGTTTGAAATCGGACAAATCAAGATGGTTTCGTTATCGACAACACTTGCCACCAATGCGATAGTAGAAGGTCAGGGAGCAGCGGTAGGCCTGATCCAGATTGGGTTCGAGCCCCATCAGGGCCTACCTACTCCCTATTATGCTTCTGTACCGGGCGGTTGTAATATTAAGGGGCGGATCAAGGAAGAACTTGATCTGGATGCTGTTAAAGCTGTGATTTTGGAAATGAAAGACCAGGTGGATGCTTTTGCCATATCGGGCTACTTAAGTGTTCGCAATCCAATTCACGAAATGCAGGTCTCAGATCTGGTCCGTGAATTAACAGGCTACCCCGTGGTTGCAGCTCATCAGCTTAGCACCGATCTTGGTATGCATGAGCGTACCGTTACTGCTGTTTTGAATGCCCGCCTGATGCCATTGATTACCGATTTGATGAATTCAGTAAAGCAGGGTATGGAACGATTAAATATTGAAGCTCCGCTGATGGTTGTTCGCGGTGATGGAAGTCTGATTAGCGAAGCTGCAGCTCGCGAAAAACCGATTGAAACAATTTTATCAGGGCCTGCAGCGAGTATTATTGGCGCACTAACCCTGACAGGCATTCAAAAAGGCATTGTCATTGATATGGGGGGGACAACCACCGATGTAGCGGTCCTCAACGAAGGCCGTCCATCTATTAATAAAGAAGGGGCTGAAGTCGGCGGTTGGATGACCAGGGTTAAGGCTGCTCAGATAACAACTATCGGGCTGGGTGGCGACAGCCTGATTCAGGTTTCAAAAAACGCAGAGATGTCAGTTGGTCCGCAGAGAGTATTTCCGCTATCCTGGATTGCTTCACATTATCCTTACCTGACCGACGAGCTGGATATTATCAGGCCAATTGATTATTCTTCAATGGATAATCAACCCACTACTATCCTTAACTATATCAGGGATCCTTTAAACCTTAAATTGACTCAAACCGAAGAGCAAATTCTTGATTTAATAAAAGACGGTCCCCATACACTCTATTATATCAGCAGAAAACTGGAAAAAGAGATTGACCTTTTGCCCTGGCAAAGACTGGTAAACGTTGCCTCGGTTCATCGCGCTTCACTGACTCCGACAGATATTTTACACGTAAATGGTCAGTTAAATCTCTGGGAAAGCCGGGCGGCAGAACTTGGCACTGCTATGCTGGCGAGCCGTTTTCGGACCTCCCCAGATCAATTTGTGACGGCTGTTTTAGACGAAATGTTATTTATGCTGGCCGGGTTGACCCTGGATCGCCTTTTGTCTGAAGAAGGAGCGGCATTTTCTTTGGCTGACGAAATAAGTGGTTCTTATATCCTGAGGCGTATCCTGGGTAGTGATGATCAGGATAAACGGCATTTAAATTTTACAACAAGTTTAAAGCATCCTATCATTGCTGTTGGTGCTCCTGTCGAAGCGTACTTTCCAAAACTTGCTGACAAATTACTGGCAGAGCTTCATCTCCCCCGGTTTGCGGATGTTGCCAATGCAGTTGGTACGGTTAGCGGAAAAGCCGTTGAGAGAACAACAATCTTAGTTAAACCTGGTGAAGGCGGAGGTTTTTTAGTTCATACCCCCGTGGGCAGAGAGTTTTTCATGATTTTTGAGGAAGCTATCGATTATGCCTGCAAAGAAGGCAAGAAATACGTTTATGATCAGGCTGTGGAAATGGGTGCAGTTGATATAGAAACTATAGTAGAACGGCAGGATCGTTACAGTAAAATGTCTTCTTCAGCCGATCCCGAAAATATGGACCAAAAGCTTTTTATAGAAAGCATTATAGAAATATCGGCTGTCGGTAGACCCTGGAGTTGATAAGTAGGAGTAGAATTCAGCATCCAGGATTTAGAATATTTTAGAAAAACACTTCAAGCGATTTTATTAAGTTGGATATTTTTTAGCTGAGTTTACAAGGCTTAGCGGTAATATATTATAAACTGGACAAAATTATATTAATAAGGAGGTTGAATGCCGGGAAAAACCGGCAAAGAAAAAATGATTATAATTGGAGAATTAATCAACTCGACCCGTAAGGCAATTAAAAAAGCAATTGATGAAGGAGATGTTAAGTATATCCAGGATCTTGCTGTAAGGCAGGAAGAAGCGGGCGCTGACTATATCGACGTCAATGCCGGCGCCTATGTGCATGATGAAGCTAAACACCTGGTCTGGCTGGTAGAAAAAGTTCAGGAAGTGGTTAGTAAGCCCCTGGCCCTGGACAGCCCTGATCCTAAGGCCCTGGAAGCTGCATTGAAGGTGCATGAAGGCACTCCGATGATTAACTCAATCAGCCTTGAGAAAGAACGCTACAATGCCCTGGTTCCCCTGGTAAAAGAAGCCGGGACCCCTGTTGTCGCTCTTTGCATGAGTGATGAAGGCATGCCCGAAACGGCAGACGATCGCCTGGAAGTAGCTAAAGTGCTTCTTGGGGATCTTGATAAAGATGGTATTGATCTGACCAAGGTATTTCTCGATCCGCTGATCAAACCGGTTAGTGTTGACGGTGAGTACGGGCCGCAGGCGCTTGATGCAATTGAAAGAATTGCCGCTCTTGAATCCGGCGCTCATATAACCAGCGGATTAAGCAACATCTCATTTGGGCTGCCTCACCGTGCCTTGCTGAACCAGGCTTTTATCGTCCTAGCTATGGGCAGAGGTATGGATTCAGCAATTGTTGACCCCCTTGACAAAAAGAAAATGAGCCTGGTCAAAGCTGCTGAAGTTATATTAAACCTTGATCCCTATGCAATGAATTATCTTAAGGCAGCAAGGGCAGATAAACTGGTATAAGGGCGCTAAATAAGTTTAAAAATTTATGGACAGGGCAAAACAATTTAAAGGCCTGCAAAATGCTATGGCTGTGTTTTTCAGATAAAAGATACTCCTGGGCACAGCTTATTGGAATTACAGTTAAATTGCGGATGAAATCACCAGGTGAAGGTTCAAAACGGCTTTATAAAGAAGGGTGGTAAAAATGATAAACCGCGAAATAAAAGCTTTAAATTACCTGAGTGAAGAAGAACTGGAAAAGATTCATCAAGCAACCATGACCGTTCTTGAAAAAAACGGGATTGCTTTTTACTCGGAAGAAGCGAGAGAAATTTTGAAAAAAGGTGGAGCAAAGGTAGAAGGCGAAACCGTTTATTTCCCTCCCAAAATGGTCATGGAACAGGTAGCCCATGCTCCTGCTGAATTTACTTTGCATGCCAGAAATCCTGAGAATAGCGTTGTGATAGGAGGAAACAGCACCGTTCATGCTCCGGGCTATGGATCTCCCTACGTAATGGATTATGTCCAAAATGAAAGAAGAGGTGCTACATTCGAAGATTACTTAGCCTTTACCAAGCTTGCCGGTAACAGCGAAAACCTTGATGTCGTAGGCGGAGTTTTGGTAGAGCCTAACGATATAGAAGATCAAATCAGACACGGGAAAATGTTACATGCTGCTGTTAAATATACTGACAAATGTCTGATGGGCAGCGCAATGGGCGGTAAGAAGGCGCAGGAGAGTCTGGAAATGGCAGGAATAATTTTTGGCGGTGTAGATCATGTCAGAAAGAATCCTGCTTTAATATCCCTTATTAACACTAACAGCCCGCTCGAATTTGATCCGCGGATGCTGGAAGCGCTGTTGGTTTATGCCCGCAATAACCAACCGGTAATAATTGCCGCACTGGCCATGACCGGGACAACTTCGGCAGTAACCCTGGCTGGTTCTTTGGTTCAACAAAACGCCGAAATCCTCTCTGGTGTTGTTCTTGCCCAGTTAGTAAATCCCGGAACACCGGTTGCATTTGGTTCAGCTTCCAGTGTTGTTGATATGAGGACCGGAAATCTTGCCATAGGAAGTCCTGAGTCGG
>PWSG01000018.1 GCA_003564055.1 Syntrophomonadaceae bacterium | reverse complement strand
ATCCACATCCAAGAGCCCGTTGGATGCAGTACTTTTTAAATCAAAGCGTTTTGCGTGCATCCTCTTCCGAAAATTCTCTGAAACGCTCAATGAATTCCTGACTCTGACACTCTGGATTCTTACAAAAATATTTATTGAAGCGTACAACGTGATACACGGCCTTATCGTTGCTTGGAATTTCCTGTATTGGCTTGGTGTAGTAGTCGCTACTCGGTCTTGCACTCGCCATTTCGCAAAACGGACATAGCGCTTCCAAAGAATTCGATTGCCAAAAGGGCCCATCCAGCAAAGATGTAGTTACTTTCGCTGGGGATGTGCGGAGGCAGTTTGAATTTGGCTTGGAAAGGTTCCTGCACGAAGTCAAAACACTGGCCCGTTTTGCTGATCACCCCAACATAGTAACAGTTAGGGATTTCTTTCGGGCCAATGGCTCAGCCTATGGTTATGAACTATGTTGAAGGGATGACCCTGGAAGAATACTTGGGACAGGTGGGAGACAAGCTGGCATTTCTAGAAACTCGGAATATCATGATGCCCGTGCTTGATGCCTTGAAAGAAGTACACCTGGCTGGTATTATGCACCGGGATATCAGCCCGGACAATATCGTTATCGACAGTTCGGGAAGGGTAGTCTTGATTGACTTTGGCGCCGCCCGCCAGGAGATGCAGCAGAAAAGTAGGGGACTGTCTGTTATTATGAAAGCAGGCTATGCACCGGAAGAGCAATATCGGACCCGGGGCGAGCAAGGTCCATAGACTGATATTTATGCGGTGGCGGCGACTATGTACCGGGCGATTACAGGTGAAGTGCCTATTGAATCAATGGATCGCCTGGCCGAAGATTTACTGGTTCCGCCATCAGGTTTAGGGGTAGCTATTGAACCTCAACAGGAGCAAGCAATCCTCAACGCATTGGCTCTTAGGGCCAGAGACCGCTACCGGATAATTGAGGAATTTCAAAGCGCTCTTATGGTTTCAAAGAAGGGTTTACAAGAAGAAAAGCTTTCTGCAGAAACTGAAGCAGAAAAACATGTCGGGAATCAAGATGATGAGAAGGTAGTGGGAGAAAAACCTGAACCAGAGTTAAAAAAGAAGCTCGACCATCAGTCAAAATTGCATGCAGCATACAATAATAAGGATTTATCGAGTAACAAAAAGATGTTCAGTTATATCAGTGCCGTTATCGCCGGTGGTCTGTTGGTATATGGTGGAATATCTTTTTTTGAAGGAGGGGTAGAGAACGACATTTCAGAAGCAGGAATAGTAGCACCAGAAGAGGATAATTCTCCAGAAGAGGGAAAAATCGATTTTTATGGTGAAACTTATACGGGGCAGTTGTTACACGGCATGCCAGATGGTTTTGGAACCTGGGAGAATCCTGACGGTGGTATTTACGAAGGAGAATGGAAAGACGGTATGGCACATGGCCAGGGTATATACATCTGGGCAAATGGTGATAGGTATGAAGGTGAACGGAAAGACGACCTAATTCACGGGCAGGGCAAATATGTCTGGGCAGACGGTTATATGTACGAGGGGGAGCATAAAGATGGCCATATGCATGGTCAAGGTATAATGGTCATGCCTGATGGTGACAGGTATGAAGGTGAGTGGAAGGATGACTTGATGCACGGCCAGGGTGTATATACCTGGGCTGACGGTGAAAAGCATGAGGGTGAATTTAAAGATGGATTAGCTCACGGCTATGGTGTGTACACCTGGGCAGATGGTTATATATATGAGGGAGAGTTTAAAGACGACTTAATGCACGGACAAGGCACAATGGTCACTCCTGATGGCTATAGGTATGACGGAGTGTGGCAAAACGGCGAACAAGTAGGAGAGTAAGTTTATTATCAAGTATGACAGTGAATATAAACCCTAATATAAAAGCATATTGCATAGGTTGTGTTTTTGTCAGAAGATATTTACTTCATTAGCTCTTAGATGCATTAAAAGAAGTGCACGTTGCGAGTATACTGCGCCGCGATATCAGCCATTCTTAGTGCCCATCAAATCGGGGTAAGGTCTAACTTTAAGGAGCGATTATTATGGAACCTCTTACAAGATGTAAAAACGATCACTATTATGACAACAAAACACATCGTGTTTGTCCTTATTATGTTGCGATGGGGGAAGAGGATTTTGAGAAAACTGTACCGGATGGGGCACCACCTTTCGGAGGGAATAACAAAGTACTCGACCAGAGGCTGGTTGAGGCAAACAACGGTCTGGGGTTCAATATTTTTCTTAAGCTGGCTGAAGCAGGAAAGGGACAGAACCTGTTTATATCACCCGCAAGTATCATTATTTCCCTTGCCATTGCCTATAACGGCTCAGCCGGCGACACCCGGCTGGCCATGAAAAAACCATGCAGCTTGAAGGCATGGCCATGGAGGAGATAAATGCTGCGTTTGCCAGCCTGCTTAACATCTTGCAGGATCCAGACCTCGGGGTTGAACTAATCCTGGCTAATTCGCTCTGGGCTCGTGAAGGGGTTGGCTTCAATGAGGACTTCCTTAAGCGCAACCAGGATTACTTCAGGGCTAAGATTGCAGAGCTTAATTTCAACAGCGATGATGCTGCATCTATAATTAACAAGTGGGTTAGCAGCAATACACAAAACCGCATCAAGGGTATTGTTGACCCGCCGATCAACGGTGATTTAATTCTCTATTTAATTAACGCCATCTATTTTAAAGGTCAATGGACGGAACCCTTTGAGAACCGGATGACCAAAGAAAATTCTTTCTACCTTCCCGGGGGTAGCGTAAAGAAGCATCCGACCATGTTCCGCGAAGGCGGCTTCCGCTACCTGGAAAATAATTTGTTCCAGGCAGTTAGCCTGCCTTACGGTAAGAATGCAAGGCTAAGCATGTATGTGTTTCTCCCCACCAAAGGTATTGGGCTGGAGGGGCTTTACAGCGAACTTAGCAGCGCGAACTGGAATAGGTGGATCGACTCTTTCGGCAGCACGAAAGTTGAGCTTGGCCTGCCGCGCTTTCAATTTGAGTATGCGTCATCGCTGAAAAATGCTCTTACTGCTCTGGGCATGGGGCTGGCTTTTGATGAAAACAGGGCTGATTTCAGCGGAATGGGCCCCCTTCCACCAACGTTTTACTTCAGTGACATTAAGCATAAAACCTTTGTGGAGGTTAACGAGAAAGGCACAGAGGCGGCCGCGGTCTTCTCTACGGGTATGCTTTGCGCGGGGATGCGGATGATTGTTGATAGACCCTTCTTTTTCAGTATCGTTGATAATGTGACCGGCACCATTCTCTTCATGGGGACGGTTCTAGAGCCTAAAACATAAGGCGCAAATTGAAACAGAAGCAAAAAAGGTGAGGCGGGTGTAAAACGTTGCCCTTTGTTTGCTGTTAAGCTTTAAACGTGAAGACGGCGAGGATAACCCCTGGCAGGGCAGCCTGACGACCGGCAACAACTTGTTTGAATTTATTCCGGGAAAAATGTCTTGGAATATATTACTCCCGGGTAAAAGGTCTTTAAGATCATCGCTGCATAGCTATGTATGTAAACAGGGCCCTTTATACTGTTTTAAGCTGCTTCTTTGATCTAACCGGTAAAAGCTTTATAAAGGTCTGACTTGGCGAGATATACTTTTTCTACAGTGCCTTTTCTTATAAAAGAGCATCTTTCATCCTTCATGCAGGAAAGCCGCTGTCTTATGAAGAATTAAAGCCTCCGACTCCTTAGAAAATGCCCAAAGACGAGCTAATAAAACTAAAAAGGTGACATGCATGGACTACCACAATCGCTGCTATGGTTGCATGGAAGAAAAAACAAAAGATACCCGATGCCCGCAATGCGGCTGGGTGGAAGGCTGCGCGCCCGAATCGGCCCTGCATCTGCCGCCGGGCACAATCCTGCAGGAAAAGTACTTAATCGGCAGAGCCTTAGGCCAGGGCGGCTTTGGAATAACCTACCTTGCCTGTGATATGAACCTTAACCTGAAGCTGGCCATTAAAGAGTACCTCCCCCAGGAGTTGGCCTACCGCACCGGCGGTCAAAATAAAGTAAGTGTTTACAAAAAAACTCTGGCTGGTAATTTTAATTTTGGGTTAGAAAAATTCATGGAAGAAGCCCGTAATTTAGCCCTCTTCAACGAGCATCCCAATATTGTTACAGTGCGCGATTTCTTCAAAGCTAATGGTACCGCCTATCTGGTGATGAGCTATATTGAAGGGTTAACCCTTAAGGAATACCTGGAAAGAAGGGAAGAGCCGCTTTCTTTCGAACAGGCATTGAATATCTTTATGCCCGTGCTTGACGCTTTAAGAGAGGTGCATGCTGTTGGAATGCTCCACCGCGATATCAGTCCCGATAACCTGTTAATTGATGCCAGGGGCCGGGTGGTTTTAATTGACTTTGGCGCTGCCCGCCAGGCTATGGGAGAGCAAAGTCGCAGCATGTCAGTGATCATGAAGGCGGGTTACTCACCGGAAGAACAGTACCGTAGTAAAGGTGAGCAGGGCCCCTGGACAGATATATATGCCGTGGCAGCTGCTTTTTACCATGTCATAACCGGGCAGCTGCCGGTAGAATCGCTTGATAGAGTTATTGATGATTCTTTAACCTTGCCCTCTAAGCTTGGAGCAAAAATTGAAAATAACCAGGAAAATGTTTTGTTAAAAGCGCTGGCAGTTAAATCTAAAGATCGCTTTCAAAACTTAGAAGACTTTCAGGCAGCCCTGCTGGGTAAGATAATAGTAGGACAAGAGAGACCGGACGAAGCTGTAAATAGGGAAGTTGGAAAACCCGAGGAACCGTTCAAGGAGCTTGAGCTAAAGAAATGCCCATCTTGCAGTAAGCAGATTAAAAACAATACTCTAATATGTAATCATTGCAAGGTGGATCTCCAAAAAGTCCAGCAGGTGAAAGCAGACGAAAAATCGGAGTTCCTGCCTTCAGCTGCTCCAAAAAAGAAAAAAAAGCTGCTGGCTGTTGCAGCAGTACTTATTATCAGTCTTTTAGCTGTTTTTTATGCGGGCAACCAGTTTTTTGCAGGGCCGGCTGACGAATTGACAATGGAAGAAAACAGGAGATCTGAAGGTGCCTCGACGATGGAAACAGGGAATACGGTTGTTTTAGATGACGATAAACAACTTAATGGTGAATCGGCCGTTATTGGTTCAGAAGAAAGCAGTGAAGAGGAAATAATGTTAACTTCTGGGTCCAGAGGTAACAGTATTGGTAATATTGTCAATGTTGGTATTGCTGCTTATTTTGATGGTAGGTTTTTTTATCGTCGTGATGGCAGTGATGTTGGAATCTATTCGCTGGATATTGAAAGTGGGGAGCAGTTTTTAGTGGCTCAGGATGATGCCTGGAATAT
>PWSG01000166.1 GCA_003564055.1 Syntrophomonadaceae bacterium | reverse complement strand
GGTTATATGGGTTACCCGATCCCAACGCAGTGGGGTGGTCAGGGTGAAGATTTTTTAAGTTATATTCTTTTAATCGAGGAAATATCCAGGGTTTGTTCTTCCACCGGGGCAATTATAGCAGTGCATACATCGGTGGGGACCTATCCTATCCTGTTCTTTGGCTCGGAAGAACAAAAAACAAGTTTTCTGCCAAAATTGGCCTGCGGCGAAATGCTGGGCGCTTTTGCCCTCACTGAGGCAGGCGCCGGTTCCGACGCTGCTGCATTAGCAACAACGGCCACTTTTGAAGATGGTGGCTACCGCTTAAATGGATGCAAGCTTTTTATTACAAGCGGCGGACAGGCTGATCTATATACTGTTTTTGCGACTGTAGATAAGGAAAAGGGCACGAAAGGGATTACCGCCTTTCTGGTTGAGAAAGACAGAACGGGCCTGGTGGCGGGAAAGCCTGAAAAAAAAATGGGCTTAACCCGTTCTGATACCACTGAACTGCGCTTTGAAGATCTGTTTGTGCCGGTGATGAACAGGCTTGGCAATGAAGGGGAAGGGTTTGCAATTGCCATGTCTCTTCTTGATGGAGGCAGGATTGGAATTGCGGCCCAGGGGCTTGGACTGGCAGGGGCCTCAGTTGATTATGCAATTCGCCATTTTAAAAAACAGAAGAAAGAAGGTATGAAGCCTGAGCAGGGCGAAACTTTTGTCCTGGCCGATCTTGCCGCCCGCCTGGAAGCTGCACGTCTGCTGGTTTATCGCGCCGCAGCACTAAAGGGTGCCGGTGAGAAGTGTTCCAAAGAAGCTTCTATGGCGAAAATGTATGCTACTGATTTGGCCATGGCAGCGGCGACAAAATGCATGGATCTGTGCGGGCTTTCTGCTTCAAGAGAAGAAAACCCGCTTTGCCGCTACTTTCGTGATGCAAAGGCGCCTCAAATATACGAAGGTTCCAACCAGATCCAGCGTATTGTAATTGCCAGACAGCTGCTAAGGGAATACTAAGTTGTAAGGATTTTGTTTTAAAGCTCTCAGCATGCAAGCTGTGTTTGGGAGTTTTTAATGGAATGTTAAAAAGCTTTAAATTTTAACTAATATGGTAACTACTTGAGCCTACTGTCTTTGTTGAATAATAAGCGGCGCCATGGGGAAGGTTCGAAAGTCCCTTAAAGCCGCAGCTTTAGGGCCGAAGGAGAGCCGGTAGAACCGTCCCCTGTGGCTTAGCGGGCTATGCCTGAGTAGTTGCTAAATATGAGATTATTAGTTTTTCAAAAAATCGCAATAAAGAATAGGAGGCTGTAGAGATGGAGTTTGTGCTGACTGAAGAGCAGGAAATGACAAAGAAGATGGTTCGTGATTTTGCAGAAAAAGAAGTACAGCCCGGAGCCGACGAACGCGATGACAGAGAGGAATTTTCACGGGAGCTTTTTGATAAAATGGGTGAACTCGGACTGACGGGAATACCGTGGCCGGAAAAATACGGCGGAGGAGAATGTGACTTTGTTAGTTATGTTATAGCTGTAGAAGAGCTTTCAAGGGTTGATGCATCTGCCGGAATCACACTTTCGGCGCATACATCTCTTGCCGGTTGGCCTGTATACAAATATGGCAACGAAGAACAAAAGAAAAAATATTTGGAACCGATGGCTTTAGGAGAAAAATTAGGGGCATACGGATTGACAGAGGCTACTGCCGGAACAGATGCTGCCGCACAGAGAACGACTGCAGTTTTAGACGGTGACAGCTATATAATAAACGGCAATAAAATATTTATTACCAACGGCGGTGAAGCAGAAATTAATATAGTTTTTGCAGTTACCGATAAAGAGAAAAAAGCAAAAGGAGTAAGCGCTTTCATCGTTGAAAAAGGCACCCCCGGGTTTTCGTTTGGCAAAAAAGAGCGCAAGATGGGCTTGAGGTCATCACCAACCCTGGAACTGGTTTTCGATAACTGCCGCGTGCCTAAAGAAAACCTGCTTGGAAAAGAAGGTGAGGGCTTTAAAATAGCGATGAGTACACTTGACGGCGGACGTAACGGTGTCGCTGCCCAGGCTGTGGGCATTGCCCAGGGGGCGCTGGAAGAAGCGGCGAAATATGCCAAAAGCAGAGAGCAGTTTGGACAGCCGATTGCCAATTTCCAGGCAATTGCTTTTATGCTCGCAGATATGGGAACCAAAATCGAAGCATCCCGCCTGCTGACCTACCAGGCGGCCTACCTGGAAAGTGAAGGTCTCCCCTACGGAAAAGCATCGGCAATGGCCAAGCTGTTTGCCTCGGAAACGGCAATGGAAGTAACCACTAAAGCAGTGCAAATATTCGGCGGATATGGTTACACCCGCGATTATCCCGTGGAACGTTTTATGCGCGACGCAAAAATTACCGAGCTGTATGAAGGCACAAGCGAAGCGCAGCGCCTGGTTATTTCCCGCCATCTGCTTTCATGATGGGACAAGGGGACAGGTTCCTTGTCCCACAATATTAAACCATATATGAAAATAATTGGAAGAATTGCTATTTGTTTATGCTTCGTTGATTTATGAAAGGAGCACTGAAAATGACGAAAGAGCTGCCGGGCCTGATTATGGTCTTTACAGGCGATGGTAAGGGCAAAACTACTGCTGCTGTTGGCCAGGCTATTCGCGCCCTTGGTCACGGATATAGTGTTTTTATGATTCACTTTATGAAGGGACGCGATTACGGGGAATTTTTAGCCACGGATAAAATGCCAAACTTGACTTTGGTTCGCGCCGGTCGCGATGACTTTGTTTCCCGAGATGAACCGGACCCAATTGACGTTGAATTGGCTCGTGACGGCTTTGTCCAGGCTGAAAAAGCGGTAATGAGTGAAGAATACGACATGGTTGTTTTAGATGAGATTAATGTAGCTGTCGATTACGGATTAATTAGTGAAGAAGAGGTTTTAAATCTCTTGAGAAATAAACCAAAAAATGTTGCTGTTGTGTTAACAGGTCGAGGTGCCTCTCCAGAACTTGTTAAAATGGCTGATATGGTAAGTGAAGTTTTGGCGATCAAGCACCATTATGAACATGGGGCAGATTGCTGCCAGGGAATCGAGTTTTAAATTGAAAGTTAGCGGGATAAGGGCATAAGTTATACGGGCTAAAACTATCATAAATAAATGTAAATATATGGTGGGACAAATGACCTGTCCCCTTGTCCCAAAGGCTAAAACTATCATAAATAAATGTAAATAAATGGTGGGACAAATGACCTGTCCCCTTGTCCCACAGAATTGAGGGGTTTTTTGATGCAGGATTTGGTAGCAGAGCTGCTGAACGGTAACCGCAGGGCCGCAGCGCGTATGATCTCGCTGGTGGAAAATGATGATCCGCAAAAGAGAGATCTGCTAAAAGATCTTTATCCGCATACGGGTAATGCTTATGTGGTTGGTGTTACAGGCGCTCCAGGATCGGGAAAGAGTTCCCTGGTTGACTGGCTGCTTAAAGTAATTCGTAAAGACGACCTGAAGGTAGGTGTAATTGCTGTTGATCCGACCAGTCCTTTTAGCGGGGGGGCAATTTTAGGTGACCGCATTCGCATGCAGGATCACGCTTTAGACAGTGATATTTTTATTCGCAGTATGGGTACCAGGGGCAGCCTTGGCGGCCTTTCCAGGGCAACCAGGGAAGCGATCCAGGTTTTAGACGCCTTCGGAAAGGACCTGATTCTAATTGAAACGGTTGGTGTGGGGCAGTCCGAAGTTGACATTGTAAAGACGGCTGACAGCACGCTTGTTGTGCTAACCCCAGCCGGCGGTGACAGTGTGCAAACTATAAAGGCAGGCATTATGGAAATTGCAGATATTTTCGTGATCAATAAATCAGACCTGCCCGGGGCGGAAAAAACAACAGCAGAGATTAACCAGATGCTTGACATGAAAAGCAGCGAAGTATGGCGGCCTCCGGTAGTTCCTACTGTTTCTGTCAGTAACGAAGGAATTAATGAGCTCTGGAAAGCTACCCAGGAACACCGCGACTACATGGAAAAAAGCGGGCGCCTGCTGGATATACGAAGAGAAAGAGTCAGGCGAGAGCTAACAGAGCAGGTTGAATACCTGGTTAAAAGCCGCATCTGGGATCGGGTCAAGTCTAAAATTGAGCTTGACAGCGTAGTTGAGAAGATCGTAAAGCGCAAACAGGATCCTTACAGCACGGCGAGCGATCTTTTAGCTGCAATTAATTTTTATGATCAAGACACAAAAGAAGGTGGTTGAGCAGTGGATAAAGATAAATTAGAGCGGCTTAAAGTAAAAAAGGAAGAATGGTTTAAAGAAATTAAGCAGGCAAAAGAACGCGGCGAACCGTTTGTAACCGTTTCAGGCCGACCGGTAGAAGCTCTTTATACCCCGCTCGATACTAAAGATTTTGATTACGAAAATGATCTCGGTTTTCCGGGTAGCTTTCCCTACACCAGGGGTGTGCAGTCGAATATGTACAGGGGAAGGATCTGGACTATGCGCCAGTTTTCAGGATTTGGTGATGCCTTTGATTCCAACCACCGTTACCGCTACCTTTTAGAACAGGGGCAGACCGGGTTAAGTGTTGCTTTCGATATGCCGACTATTATGGGTTATGATTCCGATAGTGATCGATCCCTGGGTGAGGTTGGCCGCTGTGGGGTGGCCATTGATTCATTGGAGGATATGGAAGTTTTATTCGATCAGATTCCCCTCGACCAGGTTACCACTTCGATGACTATTAACGGACCGGCAGCCATTCTCTGGTGCATGTACTTAGCTAATGCTGAAAAGCAGGGGATTGGACTCGAAAAGGTAGGGGGAACAATTCAGAACGATATTTTAAAAGAATATATTGCTCAAAAGTCATGGATTTTTCCGCCTGAGCCTTCAATGCGCCTGATTACCGATATTTTTGCTTTTGCCGCCGAAAATGTGCCACGCTGGAATACGGTCAGCATTAGCGGTTACCATATTCGTGAGGCCGGTTCGACTGCAGCACAGGAGCTGGCTTTTACCCTGGCCGACGGATTTGCCTATGTTGAAGCAGGGATTAAATCAGGCCTGGATGTAGATCGCTTTGCCCCGCGTCTCTCATTTTTTTTCAATGCCCATATCGATTTCTTTGAAGAAGTCTGCAAGTACCGCGCGGCACGCAGGATCTGGGCCAGAAGAATGAAAGATAAATACAGGGCTAAAGATGAGAGCTCATTAAAAATGCGTTTTCATACCCAGACTGCCGGCTGCAGTCTTACTGCGCAGGAACCGGAAAATAATATTGTGCGCACAACGATCGAGGCCCTGTCAGCAGTTTTAGGCGGAACCCAGTCACTGCATACCAATTCGATGGATGAAGTACTCGCACTGCCGACAGAAAAGGCAGTTAAAATAGCCCTGCGCACCCAGCAGATAATCGCTTATGAAAG
>PWSG01000210.1 GCA_003564055.1 Syntrophomonadaceae bacterium | reverse complement strand
TACGAGCAGCTGAAACGGATTGTCATAAACCAGGGCCGTTTTAGCATACGGATAATATAAAGCCAGTCTTCTTAAAATAGAAGCAACACAATTATCTTCTTTTTCTTTAAGCGCTATCTTTGACATGGTTTATTATAGATCGTGAGCACGTTGAGGTAAAGGGGCAGAGGTGGCCAAACAGTAATAAAATATTATAACTTAATCGTCCCGTTAGCAGCCATTTTTTCAATATCCGACCATTTATACCCGTTTGTTTTTAGTATTTCGGCTGTATGTTCTCCGTGGCCGGGAGGAGGGAGACGAAACTGCCCGGCTTGCCCGGAGAAAATAAGTGGAAAACCGGGCATTACTTCTACCTTTCCTTCACTGTTTTTTATCTCTATCCAGTAGTTGTTTTCAAGGCTCAGGGGATGAAAAATAGCTTCTTCCAGTTTTAAAACAGGCTCACAGCAGGCATCGTAATTTGCAAAAAGATCCGCCCACTGTGCTCTCGTTTTCGTCCTGAACAAATCCTGCACCTCTTCAATCAGTCTTTCGCGTCCTTCCTGTTCATACTGGCGGGCAACCCAACGTTTTTTGCCGACTGCCTCACAAAAATTTTGCCAGAATACAGGTTCAAGCGCGCCAAGGCTCATGTGTTTGCTATCTTTGGTTTCATAAATATTGTAACAGGCAAAAGCTCCTGTTATTGGGCCGCTTCCACGTCTGGCCGTATCGTCAGAGCTGTTTAAAGCTGACGCGGCAAGGGTTAACCAGGGCAATAACCCACGGGTCATCGATATGTCAACAAAGCAGCCCCTGCCGCTTTGCTCCCTCTGGTATAAAGCAATCATCATACCGTTTAAAGCCATCATGGCCCCGCCCGCAATATCAGCAACCTGAATAGCCGGAACCTGCGGCGCATCATCTTTTTTGGCACTGAGTTCAAGCACTCCCGCCAGGGCAGTATAGTTTATATCATGCCCGGCTCTTTTTCTGTACGAGCCTTCTTGACCATAACCTGATATCGAAGCATAAATAAGCCTCTTGTTCAGACGGCTAAGCTCGCTGTAGCTTAGGCCAAGGCGTTCCATTACCCCCGGCCTGAACCCTTCAACTATTATATCTGCCTTTTCAGTTAACCCTTTGAATACAGCCCTGCCTTCTTCATATTTAAGGTTAACTGCAATGCTTTTCTTGTTACGGTTTAACTGGCGGAAAAAAGAACCGCTGCCTTCAAAAGAAAGGCCGACGAACCTTGTCGGATCGCCGGCGTCTGGATCTTCTATTTTTATAATCTCAGCCCCGTAATCTCCCATCATCATTGTGCAAAGCGGGCCCGGTAAAAGCCTGGTCAGATCTAAAATCATCAAGCCCTCAAGGGGCAGTTTTTTTTCACTTATTCCACTATTCATTACCTGTGTGTATAATGCGGCAGTAAGATTGGTCCCACCCTGCTGCCTGCCGCACCTGCCTCTTCCAACTCCCTGTGATAAGCTTTTACATGTTCCAGGGTAAGTTTTTCAGGTCCAGGCATATCTTTGCTCTTTGCCGCGGCATCTCTTCCGGCCCGGCGGCCAAAAACAATAATATCGAGCAGTGAATTGCCCATCAGGCGGTTAGTTCCGTGAATTCCACCTGCCGCTTCACCGGCCACATAGAGATTTTCTACTGCGCTATGCCCGTTGCCATCAATTAACAGGCCGCCGTTTTGATAATGCAGGGTCGGGTATATCAGCATCGGTTCTTTGCGAATGTCTACACCAAAACGCTGGAACTGACGCAGCATGGCCGGCAGCTGCCTCTCAATAGTACCTTCACCGTGGGTCAACTCAAGGATAGGAGAATCCAGCCAGACAGCAGTAATACCGGTCGGCAGTGGCACTCCCATCCCGCGCTCTTCGCACTCGCGGATGATCGCAGAGGACTCGACATCCCGTGTCTCCAGGTGATAGACAAACTGCTCACCTTTTATGTTTAAAGGTGTTGCCCCCAGTCCACGGGTTTTTTCAGTTACCAGCAAACCTAAAAGCTGTGGCGGGTATGCTCCCCCTGTCGGGTGATACTGAATGGAGTCTGCATAAATTGTTTTCGCCCCGGCCCGGTAGCCCATAATCAAACCATCTGCAGTAGCCCCGTAATGATTGCTGGTTGGGAAACCGCGGTAATGCAGCCTGCCCGAACCACCCGTGGCGATAATTACAGTTTTGGCGCGGGCGATCAAGTATTCCTCGGTCTCAAGGTTATAGAGAACTGCGCCTGCGGCACGGCCATTTTCATCAAGCAGAACTTCAACTGCAGCGGCAAACTCCACCACATTGATGCCCTGGTTATAAACCTCGTCTCTAAGAGTCCTCATAATTTCCGCGCCTGTATAGTCGCGTGCAGCGTGCATCCGCTTGCGTGAAGTTCCACCACCGTGATTTGTGATCATCGTGCCGTCTTCTTTTTTATCAAACATGGTGCCCATATCTTCCAGCCATTTTATGACCAGGGGCGCATCCATGACCAGGGCCCGGGCCAGCTCGGGAACATTCTCAAGCCTGCCCCCACCCATTACGTCCAGGTAATGTATTGCCGGTGAATCGTTTTCCTTGTCGGCGGCCTGAATACCACCCTGTGCCATCATAGTATTGGCATCGCCAAAGCGAAGCTTGGTGGCAATCATAACCTTGGCCCCGGCTGCGTGAGCATCGAGGGCAGCTGAAGCCCCGGCGCCTCCCCCGCCGATAATCAGCACATCCACATCGTAATCAGGATCGGCCGTGAGATCCAGTTCTACATCGCGCAGGGGGCTGTATGACTCGAAAACATCTGCCATTTCATTGGGCAGGCGGGACCCTTTGTTAACCCCTACTTTGAGCTCACGAAATCCATCCTCAATATAATCAGGATGAAACTTTTGCAAAACATCCTGCCGCTCCTCCTGAGACATTCGCGGGAAATGGACACCGACCCGGGAGGGCCTGGTCTCTTCAACTTTCTTCATTAACTCTCTTAACTGTGGTGTATAAGTCAACTTAAATGCTCCTCCTCTCCAGGCCTACTTTTCAATCTCGCGCTCATTGTACAGCTCCTGCAGCTTTTCATTATCAGCTGTTACCAGGGCGTCAATCTCTGCATCCATTTCACCGTCTTTAATTGCCCGTGCTCTTTCAGAAAGGAAAGGATCCGGCTTGGCAATATAGCGACTGTAGAGCCGACGAGCGGTCAGAGCAGCATTATAGTGTACTATATTTGCCGGACAGCGGGAAACACAAAGACCGCACATAACGCAGTCAAAAGAGATATCGGCCGCCTTGGCAAAATCACCACGCTGACAATAGGCGATATACTGCATCACATCAATGTCCTGGGGACATACCTTATTACAGGAACTGCAGCCCAGGCAGCGGTATACTTCGGGATAAAGCTGGGCGAAATGAGCCACCGAAGGCTGAATATCTTCAAGATTAAATGATGCTTTGCGGCCCGGGAAAAATGGTATCTGGGCCAAATACATACCGTCTTCTACCTTGGTCTGGCAGGCCAGTCCAACCTGGAGCTCATAATCGTTTGCCATCCTGAAAACGGTTGCGCAGGCGCCGCAAAATCCGGCCCTGCAGCCACAGCCGCGGGTTAGCTGGTATCCTGCATATTCCATGGCATCTAAAATTGTAAGCGTTTCCGGTACAGTATAACGCTTGCCCATTAAGAATATGTCGACCATTTTTATTTCTTCTGTCATATTATCCTCCTATTACTCGGCGGGTGGAGCGGGAATAAAGCCCTGGTCCATAGCCGCCTTGGTCTGATCCTGGGCACGTTTAATTGTTTTTTCGGCTTTTTTATAGATCTCTTCACGGCTTGGCTTGATCCTGGCCAGTCCCTCTTCAATTGCTTTCATAGCTGTAGCAGTGGCTACGCGGGGAAATACTTCCCACATATCCATGGTGGGCAAAATCTTTTCCGGATCCAAGCCATCACTGGGAGCGCAGGCGGCAAGTTCTTCAGCAGCCGCAATACACATTGTATCAGAAATACCGGTTGCCTGAACATCCAACACGCCGCGGAATATAGCGGGAAAACCGAGTGAATTATTAACCTGGTTTGGAAAATCAGAGCGTCCGGTGGAAACAATCTTCGCTCCCGCATCCTTTGCTTCCCAGGGCCAGATTTCGGGAATAGGGTTGGCGCAGGCAAATACTATAGCATCGTCAGCCATGCTTTCAACCCATTCTTTTTTGATTGTGTCAGGACCCGGCTTGGAAAGACCGATTAAAACATCAGCGCCCTTGCATGCGTCTTCTGCATTTGTAGTCAGGCCTTCGCCGTTAGTCTTCTGGGCCAGTTCCCACTTCACGGGGTGCTGCTCCTCCAGTTCGGTGCGGCCCCTGTGCAGAATACCTTTACTATCAATCATAATTATCTTTTTCATATCGGCCCCGGCAACTTCAAGCAGACGAATTGTACAAATATTCGCTGCCCCGGCGCCGAGCAGGACAATCTTAGCATCTTGCATTTTCTTGTTGACGATTTTTAAAGCATTTATCAGGCCGGCCAGGGTGACCAGGGCTGTCCCCTGCTGATCGTCGTGCCAGATTGGTATATGACACTCTTCCCTTAGCCGGTCTAGAATATAAAAACACTTCGGACTGGCAATATCTTCTAAATTAACCCCTCCAAAACAGGGCTGCATCATCTTGACAAATTTAATCAACTCATCAGCATCTTTTGTATCAACGCAAACAGGGAAGGCATCAACACCGCCTAAATATTTAAAAAGCAGCGCTTTTCCTTCCATAACAGGCATGCTCGCCTCGGGGCCAATATCGCCGAGGCCCAGTACCCTGGTTCCGTCTGAAACAACGGCTAAAAAATTGCCTTTATTGGTATGTTCGTAAACAAGTTCTTTTTTGTCGGCTATCGCCCTGCAAGGCTCGGCCACACCCGGAGTATACCAAATTGCAAAGTCATTGATATCACGCACACAGCACTTCAGGTTCACTTCAATTTTTCCCTTGTAAAAAGGGTGTAAGCGCATTGCGTCCTGGGCCGGCTTTTTCGCCTTGGCCAGTAATTCTTCTTTATTCATTGTCATTAACCTGTCCCCGCTTTCGAATAAGATATTATTTTTTAACACCCGGCTAAACTAACCGGCAGCAAGCCGGTTTCACCATTAAACCTCTAAATTTTGCCGTTTAACAAATCCTGCCATTTATCAATTCTCAAGCCGTAAACATTTTCCGGCAGCCGGCCTTCAACCAACAAGTTTTACCTTGCGTACTCTTTAGCTCCTTCAGCATAAAGATCATTGCCGTATGCATCATTTACCACCGTGGCCGGAAAATCCACCACTTCAAGGCGGCGGATCGCTTCAGGACCCAGCTCAGGATAAGCTACAACTTCACTTTTTTTGATTTTTTTAGACAGCAGTGCTCCGGC
>PWSG01000123.1 GCA_003564055.1 Syntrophomonadaceae bacterium | reverse complement strand
TGATCGTCGCAAAAAGCTTTTTAAGTTAATCGATGAAAAAGGAGCAGTCGTTGAATGCGCCGGTCTGAAAGGAAAAATCCTGGCTTCCTGGATAAGGAGCAAAGTGTCTTCACTTGGTAAAAATATCGAGCAGCCTGCACTGGAAAGATTGCTTGCGGCAGGGGATCATAACCTGCACTACCTTTCCAATGAACTGGAAAAATACTGCAGCTACCTTGGAACAGATCAAAAAAATATTACTTTGCATGTAGTAGAAACCCTTTTTTCCGGAGATATCCAGGGCGATGTTTTTAAACTGTCCGATGCAATAGCCGGGGGTGATACGAGCGGGGCTCATGATTTGTTGGATTTGCTTTTAAGAAGGCGTGAAAAGCCCCTTTTAATTTTTTTTATGCTGGTTCGCCATTATCGCCTGCTTTTACAGGCTCACTGCCTGATGAAAGACGGTTTGCCCCAAAGTGAGTTTGTTTCTGCTTTAGAGGTGCATCCTTTTGTTGCCCGCAAGTTAAGAGAACAGGCGGTATCGTATAACAGGCATGCCCTGGAAGAAGTATTGCTGGCCCTGCAGGAAGTGGATCGGCATATTAAAACCGGCCGTGTCGAACCCGCCCAGGCTCTTAAATTAATTTTAAGCAGGATAGATTACATTCAAAGTTCTTCCTCTCGTGGTGTATAATATATAACAGACAGTACCCCGGGCGTGGAATATTGGAAGGAGTGGTTTTTATGGATACCAGGTCACAGGTTGACAAAGACAGCATAATCCGGGAAGTTTACCTGCGCGGTTATGAATTTGAACAGCGTTACGATGGCTGTGCGCAGTGCGTTGTTGGAGCTATCGAAGATTTTTTCCCCGTCAATAATGCTTTGTTTAAGGCGGCAACCTCATTTTCAGGAGGTATTGCCTCAACAATAGAAGGATCCTGCGGAGCTTTCAGCGGAGGTGTTTTAATCCTTAGCTACTTTTTCGGCCGTTCACGCGATGATTTTGCTGATATTGGCATGCTGCGCCGTCCGGGACCGTTGGTCCGTGCATACTGGGAGCGGTTTGTTAAAGAATATGGTGGCTATACCTGCCGTCAGGTACAAACACATCTTTTTGGAAGGGCTTATCGTTTTTTGGACAACGAGGAGTACTATCAGTATGAAGAAGCAGGTGGTGTTAAAGATAAATGCCCTGAAGTTGTAGGCAGGTCCGGGGCCTGGTTGGCTGAAATACTTATCGACAATAATGTGCCCTGTTTTAAATCTTAACTCTTAAAAAGACTTCAATTAAAAAGCGCCATTATTATCCAGACCTTGATGTACTTGAAAAAAGTCTTGCTTCAGTTAAATAGATTTTTTTTAGCCTGACAAAATAAAACCGACCTTCAGTTCCCTTTTTTGGGCAATGGTCGGTTTCATATTTACATGCCTGCTAAAAATACATTTCAAACTTTACACAGCATCACTCTTATCAAATACCCGGCTCAGGTGCGATTTTTTACGAGCAGCATTATTCTTATGAATGATTCCCTTGGCCGCTGCTTTATCAATCTGGCGCACTGCAGCATTGAGTTTGAGTCTTGCATCTTCACGGTCACCGCTTGCCAGTGATTGTTCATAGCGGCGAATGGTAGTTTTAAGCATGCTTTTAATCCGCCTGTTGCGGTTTTCACGTTTTATGTTTTGCCTTACTCTTTTCGCTGCCGATTTAATATTAGGCAATTTCATAACCTCCTTCCCTTGTTCAAGGCAATAAAATATTATCATCAGTGCCGATAAAAAGCAAGTCTTGCTTGCAGCATTTCTGATAAGAAGGAGTAAAATGAACTGGTATCGAAGTAAACAAATAATCTATAATGTTTAAAAAGCGGCAAGAGGGAGGGGTATGCGTTGAAAATATTAAGCCGTGATTCGATGAAAGAGGCCGATCGGAAAACTATTGAAGAGTTTGGAATGCCGGGCGTTGTTTTGATGGAGACAGCTGGAATGAGAATTTCTGAGCTGGTGTTTAATAAAATGCAGAAGAATGCTAAAGTTACTGTCCTTGCCGGTCAGGGCAATAACGGTGGTGACGGCCTTGTTGCAGCCCGGCTTTTAAGTAAAGCAGGCTATGCAGTATCCCTGTGGTGTGCAAGCAAACCGGACAGATACAGGGCAGAAGCGGCAGTCAATGCAAATTATTTAAAAAAAGTAAACTTCCCAATGCAGTATATATCAGCTTCAGAAGACCTGTTTCATTTGAAAGAGGATTTAAAATGTACTGATTTAGTAATTGACGCTTTGCTGGGCATCGGTGTTGACCGGGATGTAACAGGTTTTACGGCAGAACTTATAGATAACATAAATAGATGCAGCTCTCCTGTTTTGGCCGTAGATATTCCATCGGGAATAAATGCCGATACTGGAGCAGTTATGGGCTGTGCAGTTAAGGCGGACTGGACAGTTACATTTGCTGCTCCCAAGCTGGGGTTGGTGCTCCATCCTGGAGCAGGCCTGGCAGGTGAAATAATTATCGCCGATATTAATGTCCCTGCTGCACTATTTGAAGATGAAAAAGTTAACCTGGTGACTGCTTCTTTAGTAAGAGAGATCCTGCCGGAAAGGCCTATTGATGCCCACAAGGGCAGCGTGGGAAGCGTTTTGATCGTAGCTGGTTCTCCGGGAATGACAGGAGCAGCAGTAATGACTGCGGAATCTGCTTTGAAAGGCGGAGCAGGTTTGGTTTATTTAGCGGCGCCGGAGAGCATCTGTTCTGCTCTTGAGGCCAAGATGCTGGAGGTTATTATTGTCCCCCTTCCCGAGCAGTCAAAGGGCATAATTAGTCCGGAGGCGGTTGAAGTAATAATAGAAAAAGCGAGACAGTGTGATGCTCTTGCGATCGGTCCCGGACTTGATACAGGGGATGTAACCTCGGAACTTTTAAGGAAGCTGGTGCAGCTAAGTCCGGTGCCGATGGTTTTAGATGCGGGAGCCCTTGCTGCCCTGGGGAAGAAAATTAACATGCTGCGCTCGGCCAGATATTTACCGGTAATTACCCCTCACCCGGGGGAAATGGCCTGCATGACAGGAGTGTCAGCAGGGCAAATCCAGAGCAGCCGCCTGGATGTGGCCATAAAAAATGCCCGCCTGTGGGAGTGTATCATAATGCTTAAAGGGCCTAACACGGTTGTTGCCGAGCCTGAAGGCAGGGTTTATTTTAACCCAACCGGAAATCAGTCCCTTTCGACAGCCGGTTCAGGCGATTTATTGACCGGGCTGGTTACTTCTTTTATTGCCCAGGGAATACCATCCGATCGTGCCGCTGCTGCAGCAGCTTTTATGCATGGGCTGGCAGGAGACCTGATATTGCCGGGCCGTGGTCATATGGCCCGAGATGTGCTTGCCAACTACAAAACTGCTTTTTGCTTTATTGAGCAGTGTGAAGATCATTATGAGGGCAACCCTTATCTTAAAAAGGTAAGGCCTTTATAAGCTTATTGGAGGGGATTAGAATGTTAGACTGCCTGATGACAACTGAAGAAAAAACTTTGCGTGAGGAAGTGCGCGCCTTTGTCAAGGAAGATATCGACAAACAACTGCTGCGCGACATGGACGAAGACAGAGTTCGTTACCCCCGTGAATTTTTGGAAAAAGCAGCTGCCCGCGGGTTGCTCGGCCTGCGGTTTCCGCAAAAATACGGAGGGAAGGGTTTGCCCTGGACTTCCGAAATAGTTGCCCTGGAAGAAGTAGGAGTACTAGGAACATCACTGGGCTGCTTATACTCACTGGTTAGTATTGTCGGGGAGGCTATCGATAAGTTTGGTTCAGAAATGTTAAAAGAAAAATATCTTCGCCCGACTATTGAGGGTCGTTTGACAGCTGCAGAAGCTTTGACCGAGCCGCGCGGTGGGTCAGATTTTTTCGGAGCCACCTGTACCGCGGTAAAAGAAGGAGACCACTACATTTTAAACGGTCAGAAGCGTTTTGTGGTTGGCTCTGAAGGCGCAGATTACTTTATGGTATATGCCCGTACAGACAATGATGCACCCCCGCATAAATCAATTAGCGCTTTTCTGGTTGACCGCTGCCCGGAAATTAAGGCTGAATATCTATATGGTCTGATGGGCACACGTGGTGGGGGAACAGGGCGCCTTGTTTTCAAAGATGTCCGCGTTCCTGCGGAAAACCTGCTTGGTGAAGAGAACAATGGCTCGGCAATATTTTACCAGATGATGATACCGGAACGTATGACCAGTGCGGGTGGTGCGATAGGTATGGGCAGGGCCGCAATGGATGTAGCTGCCCGTTACAGCACCAGGCGTAAAGCTTTTGGTACGGAAATAAAAAACTTTCAGGCTGTAAGCTTCAAAATAGCTGACAGCGTGACTCTTCTGGATACAGCAAGAGGAATAGTTTATCTTGCTGCCCGCTCTGTTGACACTGGTGATCCGGCAGGTAAAACAAGACGTTTTGTTTCTGAAGCAAAAAAAGTGGCCACTGAGAATGCCTGGAAAATAGTTAACAATGCTATGCAGGTAATGGGCGGTATCGGGTACACAAATGTTTATCCCATTGAAAAAATGCTGCGCGATGTCCGTCTGATCATGATCTGGACAGGAACCAACGAAATCATGGATCTGATTATTCAGCATGAATACTATAAAGAAATGGCCAGCGAAGGTTTCAGGGGGCGCGATATTGAGTTCGATGCCGTTGAGTCCGACAGGGTTGAGGAAAAGATCTATGAATAAACAGGAGGCACAGCACAGGTGATAGACAGGGAAAAGGTAAAAATAGGTTTGTTAGGAGCAGGAACTATTGGTAGCGGTGTGGCTGCTTTATTAAAAAGTAACGGGAGCAGAATAAATGAAAATATTGATGTAGACCTGATTCTTGCGAAAGCGGCTGATCGCGATATTTCTAAGCTGCAGGCACTTGGACTACCTGAAGAAATAATTAGCACAAAGGCCGCCGACGTCCTGGAAGATCCTAAAATAGATGTGGTGATCGAGCTGATCGGCGGGATTGAACCGGCCCGCAGCATGATTATCAGCGCCCTTAATAAAGGCAAATATGTGGTTACGGCCAATAAAGACTTGATGGCCACCCATGGAGAAGAATTGCTGTCACTGGCTCGCGAAAAAAACCTTAATATTTATTATGAAGCAAGCGTTGGCGGTGGTATACCCTTGATAAGGCCCCTGAAACAAAGTCTTGTTGCCGACAGGATCCATCGCCTGGTCGGGATTGTTAACGGAACAACCAACTACATTTTTACCCGCATGGCCCAGGACAATTTGAGTCTTGAAGAAGCCCTTTCTGAAGCCCAAAAAATGGGTTTTGCAGAATCTGATCCTTCAAGTGATATAGAAGGTAGGGATGCTGCCTATAAGCTGATCATTATGAGCGGGCTTGCTTTCAAAAGCAGTGTTGATCCCGGCTATGTCCATGTT
>PWSG01000313.1 GCA_003564055.1 Syntrophomonadaceae bacterium | reverse complement strand
GTATTTTTTCTTTTTTTTGCGCTGGATTATTATATACCGGTTTTACCCTTTTATGTAATTGACGCCGGCGGAGCAGAACCTTCTGTTGGCCTGCTGATGGGTGTCTTTACTTTTTGCTCCATCATTTTACGCCCTTTCCAGGGCCGTGATCTTAACAGGAGAGGCAGAAAGAGACTGCTGGTAATGGGCATTTCTCTCTATACTGCTGCCGGCCTGGGATTGCTTTTCTTACCATCACTGCCCTTGTTATTTGTTTTTAGGGCAATCCAGGGTTTCGGTTGGGGCGCTTTTTTGCTGGCTTTTAATACACTGACATTAGATCTCGCTCCTGAAGGCAAACGTGGTTCAGCTGTTGGATTAATGGGAATGGCCCCGCCGTTTTCGCTGGCAACTGCCCCTGTGCTTGCGGAATATCTGAGGGTTACAAGTTCGGGTAATTACTTTTTGCTTTTTATAGTAGCTGCGGTTGCAGCACTTTTTGCCCTTTTGTGCGGAGCGCTTGTAAAAGAACCTTCCTTCGATAAGAGTGGAACAGAAAAAACTCCTCTTTTCCTGGGAAAGGTAATATTCCCATCCCTGATTATTCTTTGCATGACGTTTAATCTCGGTGTTATCCTTACTTTTTTACCTTTGTTAGGCGAGGTTCGCGATATTCAGGCGGTCGGTTACTTTTTCACGATATTTGCCTTTACTACTGTTTTTTCACGTCCCGTAGCAGGCCGATTATCTGATCGTTTCGGTCGGCAGATGATATTTTTGCCGGCGCTCTTTGTAGCTGCTGTTTCCATGGTTATGATCGCCACCGCAGTAACAGTCCAGCAATTCTTGTTAAGCGCATTTGTTCTTGGCCTTGGCTTTGGTTCCGCTCATTCTTCGGTTATGGCTATGGCTGCGGATCGTCTTGCTGTTATGGAAAGAGGTGTCGGCATGGCAACATTTACGACTGCTTTTGATTTGGGTATTGTAGTTGGCTCAGTCGTTGTTGGTATACTGCTTACCTGGTATGGCTTTCTGGAAATATTTATGCTCTGCGCAGTAATTATGCTGCTGCCGGTGTTAGGTAATTATTTAAAACAAAAAATTTTTAAGGAAGCATATTAATCTTAATTAGAAAAGTGGTGCTTAAGAGATGCCTGATAATTTAACTTACAAAATTATAAAAGAGCATCTGGTTGAAGGAGAAATCAAAAAAGGTTCTGAGATAGGTATTCGCATCGACCAAACATTAACACAGGATGCTACCGGTACCATGGCTTACCTGCAGCTGGAGGCATTAGGTATAGAGAAAGTGCAAACAGAACTCTCGGTCAGTTATGTTGATCACAATACTCTCCAAAATGGGTTTGAAAATGCAGATGATCACCGTTACCTGCAGTCGGCTGCTGCCCATTTCGGAGTTTGGTTTTCCAGGCCCGGTAACGGTATATGCCATCAGGTGCACTTAGAGCGCTTTGGTGTTCCCGGAAAAACCCTCCTTGGTTCAGACAGCCATACCCCGACCGCCGGTGGGCTGGGAATGATTGGGATCGGCGCAGGGGGTTTGGATGTAGCTGTTGCCATGGCAGGAGGACCTTTTTATATAAAAGTTCCGGAAGTGGTAAACGTACAACTGGAAGGCAAAATACCGCCATGGGTGGGAGCTAAAGATATTATCCTGGAGCTGCTGCGTCGTCTGACGGTAAAAGGCGGAGTGGGAAAAATAATTGAATACAGCGGAACGGGTTTAAAGGATCTTTCTATTCCCGAAAGAGCAACTATTGCTAATATGGGTGCGGAATTGGGGGCCACAAGTTCGCTTTTTCCCAGCGATTCAGTAACCAGGAATTTCTTAAAAGCCCAGGAGAGGGGAAAAGATTGGCAGCTGCTCGAAGCTGATCGGCAGGCTAACTATGATCATGAGATTATAATAGTTTTAGATGATCTTGAGCCTATGGCGGCGGCACCGCACAGTCCTGATGCGGTTAAGCCGCTAAGCGAAATAAAGGCTGTAAAAGTAGATCAGGTTGCCGTAGGAAGCTGTACCAATGGTTCTTATTATGACCTCTGCCTGTTAGCCGAAATTATGAAAGGACAGGTAGTGCACCCCGGGGTCAGCCTGGTTGTGGCGCCTGGCTCGAGGCAGGCACTAATCACTTTAAGCCGTGAAGGCGTTATCGAAGAGCTTGTCCGTTCCGGAGCCAGAATCCTTGAAACGGCCTGTGGTCCCTGCATAGGCATGGGTCAGGCTCCGCCATCAGGAGCTGTATCAGTGCGCACTTTTAACCGCAATTTTGCCGGCAGGAGCGGAACAGCTGATGCCAAAGTTTATTTGACGGGTCCTGCAGCTGCAGCGGCGGCAGCGCTTCGGGGCGAAATTACAGACCCCCGAGAACTTGGTGATTATCCTCACCTGAAGGATGAATATGCTCCCGTCATTGATGACAGGATGATAATTCCCCCACCTGAAGATGGCAGTAACGTCAGGATTCTGCGCGGGCCGAATATCAAGCCGGTTCCTTTAAATAAGCCATTGCCTCAGCAGATTAAAGCAAGGGTTTTGTTAGTTGTCGAAGACAATGTAACTACCGATCATATTATGCCCGGAGGTTCAAAGGTGCTGCCACTGCGTTCAAACATAGAGGCGCTCAGTGAGTATGTATTCTCCGGGCTTGATAAAGATTGTTACCTGCGTGCCCGGGAATACGGCAGTAATTTGATCGTGGCAGGCGATAATTACGGGCAGGGGTCCAGTCGTGAACATGCTGCCCTGGCCCCTATGGTCCTGGGAGTAAAAGCAGTTTTGGCAAAATCTTTTGCTCGTATTCACCAGGCTAATCTAGTAAATTTTGGTATATTGCCCCTTACTTTTCGCGATCCTGCTGATTATGAAAAATTATCAGCAGGTGATGATTTGCATCTTAATAATATTGAAAAACAGCTGAGAAGCGGACAGGTTAGTATAGAACATGTTGGGGGTGGCTTTAACATAAGGGCCGAGCACCAGCTGTCGCCAAGGCAGTTGAAGATCATAAAAGCAGGCGGCCTGCTTAACTACACCCGCTTAAATAACGATCTGAATTAATAATAATGATTAATTATGCTGTTTTTTTGCTTGCTGCTTTTCGATCCATGATTACTTCGGTTTCCCGGTTGCAGCTGCAAAAGCACAGGCTAGAGGCGGTTCATGGCTCAAGGAGATGGCAATTTTGATGATGCCTTTTTCATCGGCCAGCCGTGCAGCTGCACCGTGCAGCTGCACCTGTGGTTGTTTGCCGGGGGAAGTTACAATTTCTACCTCGTTCATTGCTGCCGGTCCTATTCCACATCCAATGGCTTTTAGGACAGCCTCTTTGGCAGCATATCGGGCGGCTAATGTAACCATCGATGAGCCTTTTTCTCTAAAAGTGTCCTCTTCATAAGCAGTTAATATCCTGCGCAAAAAACGTTGGCGATGTTTGTCATAAACTTTTTCGATTCTATCTATGGAAACCAGGTCGACACCGAGACCGATCAGGGTCAAGACAAATTTCACCTCTGCAAAAGCACTAGTTTTCATTATTATAGCACGGATCAGAGTAATTGTTATGACAGAAATATCTTGATTTTAAGGCAGGTCTGTGGTAACCTTTAATCGATATAACACCCTGGTTATCAGGGTTATTTAGGAGGTATTTTTTTAATGCAGGGAAAGGTTAAATGGTTTAACCCCGAGAAAGGGTACGGTTTTATCGAAGTTGAAGAAGACAAAGATGTTTTTGTGCATTACTCAGAGATTCAAGAGGAAGGCTTCAAAACATTAGAGGAAGGCCAGGAGGTTGAATTCGAGGTTGTCGAAGGAAACCGCGGGCCGCAGGCCGCTAACGTGGTGAAATTATAAACCAGTCTAATGCAAACCAAAGTTACATATGTTTGATTTTTATGACCGGCGTGAAACGTCGGTTTTTTTATGATTTTATACATTGACAACTGAAAGTGCAGGTGTTATTATTTTTTTTGGACAATATCCGAGTTAATTAGTCGGATTTAAAATTGGAGTGATCGAGATAAAGCTTTCAGCGAAGGTTGAATATGGGGTAAGAGCTATGGCCGTGCTTGCAATTTATCATCAGGACGGTCCTCTGCCCCTGCGTGAAATAGCCGAACAGGAAAAGATATCACTCAAATTTTTGGAACAAATATTTCCAGGTTTGCGGCGCTCCGGCCTGGTCCATAGTGTCCGTGGTTCGCGTGGTGGTTATGTACTATCGAGAGCGCCTGCAGAAATAAAAATCGGTGATATTGTTCGGGCTGTTGAAGGACCGATAACTCCTGTAGACTGCCTTTCCGAGCCGCACAACGATTTCTGCTGTCACCGCAAAGACGAATGTCTTACGAGACAGGTTTGGGAAAAGCTCAGGGATCGTATAAATGATGTTTTGGATGAAGTGTCACTTGATGAGCTGGTTGAAGTTAAACCGTCAGAAACATTAACCTAAAAGGAGGTATAGATCTTGAACAGCAGGGAAGTCTATATGGATCATGGTGCGACTACACCTGTAAGAGAAGAAGTGCTGGAAGCTATGCTGCCATTTTTTAAAGAGCAATACGGAAATCCGTCCAGTGTTCATTTTAAAGGCAGAGAAGTCCGCAGTGCTGTTGAAAAAGCGCGCGAAAAAACTGCGCAGGCCCTGGGAGCAAGCCCCGAAGAAATATTTTTTACTTCAGGTGGCACGGAATCAAATAATATCGCCTTGCGCGGCGCGGCCAAAAAAAATAATGGTCCGGGTCATATCATTACATCAGGAGTAGAGCATCATGCTGTGCTTGATGTGTGCGGGGATCTTGAAAAAGAAGGACATAAAGTTACATACCTGCCTGTAGATAATTACGGCCGTTTAGACCCCTCTGCAGTAGAGGATGCTATTACACCTGGTACTTTTATTATTTCAATTATGGCTGCAAATAACGAAATAGGCACCTTATTGCCTGTTGAAGAGGTCGGTAAGCTTGCGGCCAAAAATAATATTCTGTTTCATACAGACGCAGTTCAGGTTGTCGGGCAGCTTCCTGTCGATGTAAGCAAGATGCAGGTTGACTTTTTATCACTTTCTGCGCATAAGTTTAACGGGCCTAAAGGTGTTGGCGCTCTTTATAAACGAAAAGGGATAAAAATAAATCCTCTTTACAGCGGGGGGGGCCAGGAAAAAAAGCTGAGGCCTGGGACCGAAAATGTGCCCGCTATAATTGGCTTAGGACGTGCCATTGAGCTTTCTGTTGATGATATACCGCGCAAAAGTAAAACCATCAAATCATTACGGGATAAATTAATTGAAGGCATTTTAAAAATTGACGATGTCATTCTTAACGGACATCCTGAAGAACGACTGCCTGGCAACGTTAATGTCAGCTTTAAATATATCGAAGGTGAAGCAATACTATTAAGTCTCGATATGCAAGGGATCTGTGCTTCAAGCG
>PWSG01000101.1 GCA_003564055.1 Syntrophomonadaceae bacterium | reverse complement strand
TGACTTTTCGTGCTCAGGCGCAGGATTTTCATTTTCGGATTGATTATTTTCTTCCGCTTTACCGGTCGAAACAAGATAAGAAGGGTTATCTACAATTAAGAGACGACGCCTGGCAAATAAATCCGGTTGCCCAAGCCTGGCCAGCAATTCTTCAAGGCTAAAAGAGTTTCCGCCCAGTTTTTCCCGGCCATATTCGCTATCCTCTTCGAGAAAAGTTACAGCCACCTTGTCAGTAAGCTCTTCCTGCAAATATTTCTCCTCACCAAAAAAAAGATAGACCGGTGCAAAACTGCCCTTATTAACCTGGTTAATCAAAGCCTGATAAGAGAGCACAGGGATTAGCCCTTCCTTTTAATATTTCTTGACCAGAGTAGCCTTGATTCAGGTAAAAATATAATTAAAACAGTGTAGATTTCAAGGCGACCAACAACCATCATCACGGTTAAAAGCATTTGCCCGGCAGGCGGAATATTCATGTAGGTTTCCAGAGGACCTACACCGCCAAGGCCGGGACCGACATTGCCAATTGTTGCCGCTACTGCAGAAAAAGCAGTATCAAAATCAAGTCCCATGAAAGCCAGGGCCAGGGTAGCCAGTGCGGTTAATGTAACATAAATAAATCCAAAAGCCATAACAGGGCGGAGAACTTCGTCGCTAACATGGTGTTCGCCCAGTTTTACTGAAGATATCGCCGAAGGATGAATAACCTGGCGAATTTCACGCAGTGCGTACTTAATCATCAACAGCCAGCGTATCTGTTTCATAGAACCCCCTGTTGAACCACCACAGGCGCCAAAAAACATCAGCAGCAGTAAAAAAAGACGGGAAAAGCTCGGCCAGGCATTGAAATCAGCCGTAGCGTAACCTGTAGTAGTCGTTATGGAAATTACCTGGAACGCGCTCTGGCGCAGGGCTGTGAAAAAGCCCCCTTCCGAGAAATCATAGGTATTGATGGTGACCAGGATGATCCCGGCTGCTATTATTACCAGGTAAAAACGCAGTTCGGGGTTTTTATATATATTATAATCACCGCGAATAAGGCGAAAGTAGAGAGCAAAGTTTATCCCCGCAAAAAGCATAAAAAGAATAATCACAATTTCAGCCATAGGATTGTTAAAGGCGGCAATACTGGCATTGTATGTGGAAAAACCACCTGTGGGCATAGTTGTAAAAGCATGGCACAGGGAGTCATAAAAACTAAGCCCGCTGAACATTAAAAGCAGCATCTGGGCAAGAGTTAAAACTACGTAAATAAGCCAGAGACGGCGCGCTGTTTCGACAACCCGCGGCACAACTCTTTCAGCCACCGGACCTGGCAATTCGGCTTTGAACATGGTCATACTGCGAAACCCGAACCGGGGCAAGATAGCCAAAAACAGGACAATAATTCCCATTCCTCCCAGCCACTGGGTAAAGCTTCGCCAGAGTAATATCCCACGGGGTAAAACTTCTATATCTTCAATAAGGGTAGCGCCGGTGGTAGTAAAACCCGACACAGATTCAAAAAATGCATGCAGATAGTTTCCATCAAAAACACCATAAAAATGATAGGGCAATGCACCAAATATGCCGGCTGCAAACCAGGCTATTGTAACAAGGGTAAAGTTTTCGACAATACTTAGCTCTCTTCCTTTTGAAGGAGAAAAGAACCAGTAAATAAAACCGCCGGCGGCAGAGGTAATCAAGATTGCCGTTAAGAAAGCAAGCCGGTCAGGACCCTGCTGGCTGAATGACCAGAGAGATGACAGGAACATTGCCAGGGCTAAGAAAAGGAGCATTATGCCGACCAGGTAAAAGATGCGAATTTTGCGCACAGGCTAACCTCCCTGTCTGCTTAAGGGTGCTTAGCAGTTTTAACTAAGAGGCAATCACTCTTTCTCAATATTAGTTAACTTATTGCGAAGATGCTCCCTCTCTTCTTTCCCTGCTGCACTGGCAAAGTAGCGATCAAGTTTAACGCTTACTTTCGGCACAGCAAATATAACAAGGTGATCCCCGGGCAGCAATTGCGTACTGCCATTGGGGATGATGACTTCATCATTACGCACTATAGAACCGATCAACATACCGTGCGGCAGACCGGCATCAGCAATTTTTTTATTAGCTGCTTTAGCCGTTTCAGGCAGTACTATTTCAATAATTTCCGCTTTTTCATCCTGCAAGATCGAAAGGGCAACAACTTTTTCCTTGTGAATTAACCTTATAATCTGGGCTGCTGCCAGCAGGCGGGGGTTAATAAGGCTGTCTATGCCCAAAGTTTTGTATACGGGCACGTATTGAGGCTTCATTACTTCACATATTATTTTATTAACTCCAAATTGCCTAGACAAAAGCGCTGCCACGATATTGTTACGATCGTCTCCCGTTACCGCAATAACCGCGTCTGCCCAGTCGGTATCTTCTTCCTTAAGCATGGCAATCTCGGTAGCGTCGCCCTGGACAACTAAAGTTTTATTCAGATCATGGCACAACTCTTCACAGCGCTCTGCGTTTTTTTCAATCAGCTTAACAGTAAACTGCTGCTTGCTATTTTCCAACAAGCGGGCAAGCTGACGGCCGATCATCCCCCCGCCAAGTATACTTACCTGGCTTATCCTGGTTGTTTCGTGGTGCAGCAGGGAGCTAATATCTTTTAAGGTGCTTGCTTTACCCAACAAATAAATTTTATCGCCGGGCTGGATTACATCATCACCGCCGGGAACGATGAATTTGCCTTCAGGTTTACTTATACCAACAATGATAGCATCGGTTTTCATTGGTAATTTTACAAGCGGCACTCCAATTATATCCGCATCCGGAGTGACTACTACTCCAAGCATCATAACTTTACCGCGGTTGAAATATTCCACTTCCGCTGCTTCTGGAAAATGCAGCATTTTAGATATTTCCATAGCGGCAACCCGCTCGGGGTTAATTACAATATCGATACCAAGTTGTTTGGGGGTTAAAACTGAAGAATCTTCCGCGAATCCTGAATTGCGGATCCTGCAAACTGTAATCGGAACATCATATTGTTTTGCCAGCATACAGGCAATAATGTTTACCTCGTCAACCTGGGTAACAGCAATCATCATATCTGCATTTTTTATCTCAGCCTCTTCCAGGACAGCGGCGTTAGCTCCATTTTTTTCAATAACCATAACATCGAGCGCTTCTTTAAAGCGCCTGGCCTTGACCTCATTTTTCTCTATTACAACAACATCCTGGGCTTTTTCTGAAAGGCTGCGGGCCAGCTCATAGCCTACCCCGCCACCACCAACAATAATGATACGCATTTTATAAGCACCCCTCCTTTCAGGAAAAAAAAGAGACAGCGGCTACGCTGCCTCATCAGGGAGAAAAATTTAAATACAAATCTATTTTTGACCGCAACCCCGGCAATTTCCTCCTGGCGTGGAGGCTATACCCCGACATGTCCATTTTAAGAAAAGCCTGCCTTGGGCGGTCTTTTAAACTGCTTTTATTATATAACATCAATCGATTAATGACAACACCATTTTTCATTAAAATTTGTATTTTTTATTTCCCGGCAGATTATTTTTTAAACCTGTAAAACAGCAGTGTTTATTAAAGACCCGATACCTTCTATATTTACTACAAAACTATCACCCGGTTTCAGGGAACCAATACCTGACGGGGTTCCGGTCATGATTACATCACCCGGAAGCAGAGTCATGCTTCCGGACACAAATTCAATTATTTGAGCAACGCTAAAATAATGATCGGATGTTGGCGCCTCCTGGACCAGTTTGCCGTTTAAATAACCCCTGACGATCAGTTTTTCCGGGTCTTTTATGCCCGTTTCAATGACAGGACCGAGGGGACAAAAAGTATCGAAACTTTTAGCATAGGTCCACTGGCCTTCTTTAGGTTGTTTATCGCGGGCAGTAACATCATTGGCACATGTATAGCCTGCCACATAATTTAAAGCTTCTTCAGCCTTGACCCGGTAAGTCTTCCTCCCAATAACTACGCCAAGTTCAGCTTCATAATCAACGCGCTTGCTTTGTGGAGGGCAGTTGATCTGTTCGCCGCTTCCAATTACAGCGGTCGATGGTTTAAGAAATATAATTGGTTTTTTAGGAAGCTCATAATTCATTTCTTCAGCATGTGAGCGATAATTTAAACCAAGGCAGACAACTTTAGAGGGCAGGCAGGGGGCAAGAAGCTTAACTGTATCAGCTTTAAACTGCCTGCCGGTTTCAGACAGCTGACTGCTTTCCCAGTTAGAACCGGGGTTATGAAGTTCAAGAATAGTTTTACCTTCAAGCTTGCCAAAACGGACTACCTGGTTTTCATAAAACCGAACCAGCTTCAAAAAAACACCCTCTTCTAAATATTTTTTAAATGTAAGCCACAGGAGGCGGTTCCACCCTCCCCATGGCACAGCTAAGCTAAGGACAATGGGCATACGAGTAGTTACTTATAAATCAATTTTTTCGCCTGCCAATGCCGCCTAAAGTATAGCAAGCTTATTCCAGATAAAAAAGAACCCGGTTATTCAAGCCGGGTTCTGCAGCTATTTCTACCAATTTTCACAGATAACTTCGAAATGGTCCCGGGGATGGTTACAGGAGGGACATAGATCAGGAGCCTCCTGTCCTTCATGAACATATCCACAATTGCGGCAAAACCACCGCTGCGATTTATCCTTCTTAAAAACAGTGCCCTTTTCGATGTTATTCATCAAACCCAGGTAACGCTTTTCATGCTGTTTCTCAGCTACGGCAATGGACTCAAAAATCTCGGCAATTTCATTAAACCCTTCTTCTCGGGCAACCTTGGCAAAACCGGGGTACATATCTGTCCATTCGTAATTTTCGCCGCCGGCAGCTTCTTTCAGGTTTTCTACCGTTTTGCCGATAACCCCGGCCGGAAAAGCAGCCTGAATTTCAACTTCGCCGCCCTCTAAAAGTTTAAAGAGCCTTTTCGCGTGTTCTTTCTCCTGGTTTGCAGTTTCTTCAAATACTGCCGAAATCTGCACAAAACCATCTTTTTTCGCCTGGCTGGCAAAATATGTGTAACGATTACGGGCCTGCGACTCTCCGGCAAAAGCTGTTAAAATATTTTTTTCGGTTTTTGTTCCCTTTAAGCTCATCATCCAACACTCCTTACTTTTTATTATTTTAACCTTTTTGTACCACCAGTCTTTTTCTGTATTATTAGATGCTTTATTGCAAATACCTGCTATAAAATTATTTTGTTTACCTTTTAATCTACGTCAGCCCTTTTTATAGATAAAAAAGCAGCCGCCTTAAATTTCCCCAAACCTTTGGGAAAGATTGCATAGTCAGGCATGCTTTCGGGTAACCGCCATAGAGACTATGTTTTCATAATAGCAAATAATTATAGGGAACAGTATCTGTTTTCGACTTAAATTTCCCGCAGGCAGGAGTTTGGTTTATAATAGCTAATAAGTAGTGTTATCAAACTCGCAGGGA
>PWSG01000297.1 GCA_003564055.1 Syntrophomonadaceae bacterium | reverse complement strand
TTCTTCACACTTGGTCTTCATCATCTTCAGGGCTGAAATTAACCGGGCCCTTGTTTCCTGCGGTTCGATCACATCATCAAGCAGCATTTTACCGGCGGGATTGAACGGGTTTGAGTAATAATAGTCATAATCCCTGATCCTTTTTTCCCTTTCTGCTGCCTGGTCTTCAGCTTCGGTCAGTTCCTTTTTAAAAATGATATCTACGGCGGCGGCCGTATCGAGAACGACCGGTTTGGCGATAGGCCAGGCAAACATCTGGTCAACTTCTGTCCCTTTACAGCACATGGCCATGACAGCGCCGCCATAATTCTTGCGCATATTCAGTGTAATCTTGGGAACTGTTGCCTCTGAATAAGCGTAAAGCATTTTAGCACCATGCCTGATTATCCCTCCATATTCCTGATCTTTTCCGGGCATAAATCCGGGAACATCGACCAGGTTAACCAGGGGGATGTTAAAAGCGTCACAGAACCTGATAAAACGGGCCCCTTTATCTGAAGAATCGATATCGAGGCAGCCGGCCATGATCAGCGGCTGGTTGGCGACAATACCAACAGTGTTTCCGTTAAGCCTGGCGAAACCGATTACCAGGGTTTGTCCGAATTTAGGAAGAATTTCCATGAAATCCCCGTTATCGACGATGTGGTAGATAACTTTTTTGACATCATAAGGGACACGAAAGTCATCGGGAACAATCTCCATCAGGTCTTCAGTGGTTCGTTTTGGATCGTCGCCTGTATCAACAAGAGGAGGATCTTCGATGTTGTTAAGGGGAAGGAAGCTGAGCAGTCTTTTGATTCCCAGGAGGCACTCCTGGTCATTCGGATAAACAAAATGGGCATTGCCGCTTGTTTCGGAGTGTATTTTAGCTCCGCCGAGACTCTCAATATCCATTTGTTCTCCGGTAACGGCTTTGATTACTCCGGGACCGGTAATAAACATCTGACTGGTGTTTTCAACCATAAATATGAAATCGGTAATTGCCGGCGAATAGACTGCCACCCCGGCACAGGTACCCATTATTGCCGAGATTTGCGGGATCACCCCGGAAGCTTTTGTGTTGCGATGAAACATACCGGCAACGTTACGGGAAGCGGTAAAGCCTTCGTGAATCCTGCCTCCGCCGGATTCATAAAGCCCGATCAGGGGCGCCCCCACCATGATTGCCTTGTCAATCGCATAACAGATCTTTGCACCGTGTGTGGTGCCGACTGAACCACCCAGAACGGTCACATCTTCAGAAAAAATAAAAACCAGCCTGCCGTCAACGGTCCCATATCCGGTAACTACTCCGTCGCCGGGGAATTTCTTTTCCTGCATATTGAAATCGTAACACTGGTGTTCTGCAAGGGTATTAAATTCAATGAAACTGCCGGGATCCAGGAGAAATTCGATCCTTTCCCTCGCGGTTAGCTTGCCCCGGGAGTGCTGCTTCTCAATGGCTTTTTCTCCTCCGCCAAGCTTTGCTTTTTCTTTCAGAGAGCGAAGCCTTTCGGTTTCAGTTTGATAGGTTCTATCAGGCATTATAATTCACTCCATTTAAGTCAAATGTAAATCAGCCAGTCCGGGGGTTGGAGACGAAGCAAATGCGGTTTATAATCAGAATAAAACTGGAAATATTATACCTTCAGGCCAAAGCAAAGTCAATGGCCCGCGAGATCACTTATAGCTTGATCACTTAACAGTCAGGGTTGACCGATTTCGAACTCTTCAGTAAAATTCAAGGGAGCATTGTTTTAAGGAAAACATAAGCCGCATAAGGGGTGGTCCTCCTGCAATATTTTAAGCTCAGCAGAGAAGATGGTATAACTGAAATCCTGATTGATCGCGCAGCCCGGCGAAATGCTTTCAGTGAAGAGATGTGGATAGGACTGGCAGAAATTATGGAGTCTTGTTCGGCCGACACAGATACAAAGGTTGTGATCATTACCGGGGCGGGAAATACCTTTGCTTCCGGGGCAGACATTACTCAGCTTAAAGATTTAACCGACAAAAATATTCGCCATCACTACCTGTGCTGTGTCGAAAGGGCAATTGAAAGTATAATCGATTGCCCCCACCCCGTAATTGCCATGATAAACGGTTGGGCTATCGGAGCGGGCTGTGAGCTGGCAATTGCCTGCGATATACGAATTTGCTCGGCAGAAGCGAAATTCAGCGTTCCCGCTGCAAAACTGGGTATTGTTCTGCATCATAGTTTAATCCGGAGAATTTTGAACCTATTGGGTATGGCGGCAGCCAAAGAACTTTTATTTGTCGGTGATCCTGTTTCTGCAGATCGGGCATACGTTCTCGGACTTGTTAACAAAGTTACCTCCGCATTGGAACTAAGGGCTGCCACCGCCGAGATGGCACGTAAAATTGCCGGTAATGCACCGCTGGCAGTCAGGGGCATGAAAGAAGCGCTTACCCGCCTTTCAGAACCTGGTCAGCCAAAAGATCAGAGCGACCTTGAGCAGTTTGAAAAAATTGCCTTTGAGAGCGATGATTTTATAGAAGGTGCCACTGCTTTTATGGAAAAAAGAAAACCGGTCTGGAAAGGGAAATAACCGGAAGGGTAACCTGTTCTAAAAGGATAAGCTTTCCGGAAGAGCTATGCTTATAGTTTTCTACTTCCGGGTAAAGGGGTTTTAAGGTCGTCTCTGATTTAGCTATGCATATAAACAGGGCCGGGTATACCTCTTTGTACTGCTTTTTCTGTTTTTACCGGCAGAGCAGCACTTAGGTTCCTGCCGCTCTGCGTCTCTCCAGGCTAAACCAGACCGATAGAATGCCTGTTTTTAGCTCCGGTTGGCTTGACCTGTCGCAAAATTGTATGGTAATATAACCCAAGCAGAAAAGCAAATTGTTATCTACATTTACTATTGTCATCTGACAGTTTATTGGCGCACCTATTGGTTTTACCATTGTCCGGACTGTAACCGCTCCGGTTATCGCCTGTCCTCATACATTGGGGTTGGCCGTGCCCCTGGTTGTTGCTATTTCCACGACGTTAGGGCCTTAAGTGGTCTGTTGGTCCGGGATCGGCGCGGTCTTGAAGAAGCCCGAAACCTGGACATGGGGTTTTTCGACAAGACCGGCACATTACATCCCATTGCCCTCAGTACCGTGAATGCGGCGAAGGATCGTAATATCAAGCAAGATTTCTTTAGCCAAAGAATTCCGTGCACTGAATGGTAAAGGTGTTGCTGCCACAGCGGGTGGGATCGAATACCATGTTGGCGTTCCGGCAGCAGGTTATCGGAGTTTTAGGTAGAAATTTAAACTCTGTAATCTCAATACTGGGTAATTTGCCCAGCCCTGGCATGTCAAAATACGTTGCTTTTTTCACAACTTGATGATAGCATAACATTGAGAATTTTTTATCAAGCACCCGAAATCCTGGATTGTATCACCTGCAATGATGCCTGATGTCGCCGAAACTTTTTTGTTTTATATAAAAAGTTCGGTAAAATTTAAAATAATCTATGATAGGAGGGAATGCCCTGCTTCAGGGGGTAAGAACATGAGCAAACCAGTTGTTGTAAGTGCAGTTAGAACGATTGCCGGCAGTTATGGTGGAGGTTTAAGTAGTTTCAGCGCTCCCGAATTGGGAGCGAAAGTGGTTGAAGAGGTAATTAAAAGAGCAGGTGTGCCAGGTGAAGAAGTTGATGAATTAGTATTTGGCTGTGGTTGGCAAGCCGGGATAGGTCCCAATGTGGCTCGACTTGCCACGGTATGGGGCGGTTTACCGGTGGAGGTGCCCGCTTATACGATTAACATACGTTGCGCTTCCAGTTTGCAGGCCACTATACAGGGAGCAAAATCTATCCTCCTCGGTGATGCCGACACGGTAGTGGTTGGCGGCACAGAGTCTGCTTCCAATGTCCCTTATATCCTTGATAAAGCACGCTGGGGGGCACGAATGGGAGATATGACCGCTTATGATGATCTGCACAAAGATGGTTTCATGTGCCCACTGGCAGGAATGCTGATGGGTGGTACTGCTGAACTACTGGCTGAAAAATACGACATAGATCGTGTAGAACAGGACAGCTTTGCCCTGGAAAGCCACCAGAAAGCAGTTAAAGCGATGGAAGAAGGTAAATTTAAGGATGAGATTTTACCTGTTCAGGTTGTACAGAAAAAACAGACATTAACGGTTGATCAGGAAGAAATCCCAAGGGCCGATGCTTCCATAGAAAGAATGGCTAAACTGCCGCCGGTCTTTAAAAAGGAAGGAACTGTAACAGCCGGTAACAGCTGTGCTCTTTCCGACAATGCTTCAGCCCTGTTAATCATGTCTGAAGAAAAAGCAAAATCCCTGGGACTTACACCTCTGGCTGCAATACGAGGATATGCTGTAGGGGGAGTTGATCCTAAATACATGGGTATTGGACCCGTAAAAGCTGTTCCCATGGCTCTGGAAAAAGCAGGGGTAAGCCTCGATGATATTGATTTAATTGAACTGAACGAAGCTTTTGCAGTTCAGTACCTGGCTGTGGAAAGAGAAATGAAGTGGAACCGCGATAAAGTTAATGTACACGGTGGAGCTATCGCCCTCGGTCACCCTGTAGGCGCAACCGGTACCAAGCTTATAACCACTCTGCTGCATGCTTTGAAAATACATGACAAGGATTTAGGCCTGGTCAGTGCATGTGTTGGCGGAGGTCAGGGGGTAGCCTTGATCTTTGAAAGATTAAGTTAAAATTACTATTTAAAACGGGAGGCTTGATTATTGATGGAAGTAAAGAAATGTTTTATTTTAGGCGCAGGGATCATGGGTACGGGAATAGCTCAGCTAATGGCTCAAAAAGGTATTGAAGCTATCCTGGTAGATTTAGATGAAGCAATTGTTAAGCGCAGCTTGACTAATATTGAAAAAGGGCTCCAAAAAAGGGTTGAGAAGGGAAAGATGAGTGAAGAAGAGGTCAAAAATATTCTTGAGCTCATCAAAATTTCTACGAAAATGGAAGATGCTGCGGATGCTGACTTCATAATTGAAGCTATTGTCGAAAATGTTGAAGTCAAGCAGAAGGTTTTTGGAAAGCTCGAAGAAATAGCAAGGGAAGATGTAATCCTGGCAACAAATACCACTGCCTGTTCAATTTCTGAAATAGCATCAGCTGTTTCAAATCCAAGCAGGGTTGTGGGAATGCATTTCTTTAACCCGGCTGTGGTCATGAAACTGGTCGAAATAATGCCTGCTGTAGCAACTGATGCTGCAGTGGTCGATAAAACAAGAAAATTAGCTGAATTCCTTGGCAAAGAACCTGTAGTTACCGCTAAAGAAGGTATTGCCGGAATAGCCAGCCGTGTTTTGGCGGCATTGCTGAACGAAGCCGTCTGGGTTCTCGATGAAGGGATCGGTTCTGTGAGCGATATTGATAAAGCCATGCAGATGGGAGCCAATCAGCCTATGGGACCGCTGACATTAATTGATCTGATTGGCATTGATACTCACCTGGCGAAAACCAGGAC
>PWSG01000251.1 GCA_003564055.1 Syntrophomonadaceae bacterium | reverse complement strand
TGGTTGACACCAGGTATATACCTGATTTTAATGAATTTAAAGACCAGGAAGTCCGCTTTAAAATATTAGAGTACGATCGTGATAAGGGTAAGCTCATCCTGACCCGCAGAAAAGTGATGGAAGAAGAAACAGCCAGGCAAAGAGAAGAGACGCTTAATAATCTTGAGGTTGGCTCAAATATCAGCGGCACAGTTAAGCGCCTCACGGATTTCGGAGCTTTTGTCGATGTCGGAGGTATTGACGGGCTGGTACACATATCAGAGCTCGCCTGGGAAAGAGTTAAGCATCCTAAAGAAGTCCTTAAAGTTGGAGATGAAATAGATGTTAAAATACTAGAGGTCATTCCCGAGAAAGAAAGAATCAGTCTTAGCATAAGAAAAACTCAACCTGACCCATGGACAAAGGCTGTTGCAGATTTGGAAAGTGATCAGCTGGTTTCGGGAAATGTTACCCGTTTGGTTAACTTCGGGGCTTTTATTGAGATTAAACCCGGCGTGGAAGGGCTGGCTCATATATCTCAGCTGGCTGATTACCATGTTAAACATCCTTCAGAAGTTTTAAGTGAAGGGGAAGAAGTAGAAGTTAAAGTTTTAGAGCTAAAACCCAGGGAAAAACGAATTAGCCTAAGCCTCAAGGAAGCAGGCGGTGTTATGACGGCTCAAAACAATACTACAAACGGTGATGCAGAAAATGGAAATGTTACCCTTGGCGATGTTTTCGGTGATCTTTTTGATGAAAAAGGATTAAACGGAGAAAAAGCTGAGTCTTCGGGAAGTGAGGAAGATCCAGAGCCGGAAGGTGGCCAGGGTTAAATGCCCAGGGCGCATCGTAAAGATGAGCATATTAAAATAAGTATTTCTAATCCGCCCAAGCGGGCTGATTTTTCGGATATATCTTTTATCCATAACTGCCTGCCAGATAAGAACTTCAGCAATATCAACTTAAAGGCTGAGTATTTGGGGCGAACACATCGTTCGCCCCTTTTTATTAACTCTGTTACGGGGGGTACTAAGAGATCCCTGAAGATTAATGCCGCCCTGGCGGCTGTCGCCCGGCATTGCGGGCTGCCTATGGCTGTCGGTTCACAAATGACTGCAATCGAAGACAGTTCATCAGAAGCAAGTTTCAAAGTGGTAAGGCGAATTAACCCCCGTGGAGTGATCTGGGCTAATATTGGTTCCTACGCTGATCCGGAAATGGTTATCAGGGCCATAAAAATGATTAAAGCAGATGGAATTCAAATTCATCTTAACGCTGCCCAGGAGCTTGTTATGCGTGAAGGCGATTTAAAATTCGAAGGTATGGTAAACCGCATAAGTGACATTGTTAAAAAAGTTAATGTTCCTGTCATCGTAAAAGAGGTAGGGTTCGGGATGGCCAGGGAGCAGGCAGAGATTTTAATTAAAGCAGGAGTAGCTGCCATCGATGTCGGCGGAAAAGGCGGAACAAACTTCCTGGCTATTGAAAACAGGCGTTCTGGCGGGCAGGTATCTGCGGACTTTTGCTCCTGGGGTATTCCAACGGCGATTAGCCTGGTAGAGGTAGCTTCTGCTGCACAGGGTAAAATCGATGTTTTTTCATCCGGTGGAATGCATGCTCCCCTGGATATTGCCAGGGCTATTGCTCTGGGTGCCGGGGCGGTAGGCATGGCAGGTTATCCTCTTTACCACTTGTACAGGAAGGGTCCTATAGCGCTGGTTAAAAGAATGCGAAAAATTGAAAATGAGTTGAGGCTAATCTTGATACTGACAGGAGCGCAAAAAGTCGCGGATTTGCAGAAAATACCCCTGGTTATTACCGGGTATACAGCAGAATGGATGCAGAGAAGAGGGCTAAACCCGGATAACTTCGCAAGGTGTCCGGCAATTTTATGTGACAAAGATCAAAGGATATGAAGGGTAAAGTTATGAAAAAACAACAGGGCGCTTTAATTGACAGGGTTGCTGCCGGCTCGCCGGCTGATATTGCCGGTATTAAGGCAGGTTGGAAGCTGCTGCGTGTTGATAATAAGCCTGTCGGCGACATAATTGATTATAAAATCACGGAATCAGATCATAAACTGCGCCTGCTTTTACAAAGTGATAAGGGCATTCTGCACAGGTGTAAAATTTCCAAACCGGTTAGCGCTCCACTGGGTTTGCACTTCAATCCGCCGACCATAACACAAATGAAGCAATGCGGCAACAATTGTATTTTTTGCTTTATTGATCAAAACCCTGCCGGTATGCGCTCAGCGCTTTATGTAAAAGATGACGATTACAGGTTATCTTTTCTATATGGAAATTTTATTACCCTGAACAGGTTAAGCTTACTTGATCTTGAACGTATCGAAAGTTTAAGGCTTAGTCCGCTATATGCTTCTGTACATACGACAAACCCTGAACTGCGCAAGCGCATGTTTAAAACAAAACGTGCTGAAAACGGCCTGGTTAATCTGCAGCGCCTAATTGAAAGAGGCATACAAATTCATGCCCAGGTAGTATTGTGCCCGGGGGTTAATACAGGGTATGAAATGGAAAGGACTATAGAAGATCTTTATAACATGGGTCCTGACCTCTCCAGCGTTGCTCTTGTGCCTGTTGGTCTGACCTCTCACCGTGGTCATCTTGAAGCTCTAAGAAAGTTTACCGGCAAAGAAGCTGAAAAGCTGCTTAAATGGCTTGAAAAAAAGCAGCAAATATTTCTGGAAAAGCGCGGCACCCGTTTTGTTTTTGCGGCTGATGAGTTTTATAAACTGGCTTCTTTTCCAATTCCGGATCATGAGCAATACGAAGGTTATCCGCAGCTCGAAAATGGTGTTGGGCTGGCCAGGAATTTTTTAGACGAACTTACTTTAACTAAGAAAGAAAAACCTGAAATGCCTGAAAAAGATCTTAAAGTAACAATAGCTGCCGGCCAGGCAGCAGAAAATTTATTAGATGCCCTGGTAAAAGAATATTCCGGGATTAAAGGTATAAATCTTGAGTTAAAGATTATAAAGAATTCTTTTTTCGGAAAGCAGGTAACTGTTTCGGGCCTTTTAACTGGCAGCGATTTGCTGGCATCCTTAAAGGGAATGGTACCGGGCGATGCGCTGTTTATTTCTAAAACAATGTTAAAGGAAGGTCAGGATATTTTTTTGGACGGTTTAACTATAAAAGAAATTGAAAGGGTGCTAAATGTACCCGTTTATGCAGTCAGCGGCCCCCTGGAGTTTCATGCAACAATAAATACACTTGCCACTAAGGCCATCTTAGACATGAAAAGGAGCTCGGTCCAGTGACAGGTAATGTAGTTGCCATAGTCGGCCGTCCAAATGTAGGCAAGTCTACACTATTTAACCGTCTTACTGCTGCCAGAACGGCAATAGAAGAAAAAGTCCCAGGTGTAACAAGGGACCGTCTTTACGGAATGTCGGAATGGTGCGGGAGAAAACTGGTAATTGTCGATACGGGAGGAATCACCTTTGGACAGGGAGATCAGCTGACATCCATGGTCAGGCGCCAGGTTGAACTGGCAGTTGAGGAGGCCCGGGTGATATTATTTCTCCTGGACGGCAGGGAAGGGCTTACCGCCCTTGATGAAGATGTGGCTGAAATGCTCCGGAGAAGCGGTAAAAAGATTATACCTGTCATAAATAAAATTGATTACCGGGAGATGGATGACGCAAGGTATGACTTTTACGGTTTGGGTTTTGGTGATCCACTAACAGTTTCCGCATCGCACGGCAGGGGAATCGGAGACTTGCTTGATCGGGTGTGCAGTTTGCTCCCACAAACTGCACGATCAGATGAACAGACAGTAGATGATGCTGTTAAGGTAGCTGTTATAGGAAGGCCAAATGTTGGCAAATCATCCCTGGTAAATGCCATTCTTGGTGAAGACAGGGTTATTGTCAGCAAAAGTCCCGGCACGACAAGAGAAGCTGTCGATACGCATTTTATGTATAATGAACAGCCCTATATTATTATTGATACTGCAGGAATGAGGCGAAAGAGCAGGATTAAGGAATCCGTTGAATACTACAGTGTGCTGCGTTCCCTGAAAGCAGTACAGCGCTCGGATCTTGCCCTGCTTTTACTGGATGGTGAAAGCGGGATTACCGAACAGGATCAACGTCTGGCCGGATATGTCGATGAGGCAGGAAGGGGCTTAATCCTCGTTGTAAACAAGTGGGACCTGGTGCGAGGTCGTGAAGAAGCCCGCCTGGAATACCTTAACAACCTGAAGCGGTTATTCAGTTTTGTCTCTTATGCCCAGGTTGTGTTTATTTCAGCCCTGACAGGATGGCGGGTGGAAAGAATATTCCCCCCTGTTATAAACACATGGCAGGAACAGCATAAACGTATATCGACTTCACTTTTAAATGAATTACTGGAAGACGCGGTTGCTGTAAACCCGCACCCGTCGGTTAAAGGTAAGCAGGTTAGAATTTATTATGGCACTCAACCGGCTGTTAAGCCGCCGACTTTTGTGTTTTTTGCAAACGAGCCTGAATTAATACATTTTTCATATCAACGGTACCTGGAAAACAGGCTGCGTGATTCATTCGGTTTCATCGGTACGCCAATAATTGTGAAGTTCAAGAAAAGGCAGCGGAGAGGAGTTTGATTGATGGCAAATGCTTACTTATCAGGGCTTGTTTTAATTGCTGCTTACCTGGTTGGTTCACTGCCTTTCGGATATATTGTAACCCAGGTTGTAAAAAAAACAGATATCAGGAATTACGGCAGCGGTAATATCGGGGCGACCAATGTCCTGCGGGTGATGGGTTGGAAAGCGGCACTGCCTGTTTTTATGCTAGATATGCTAAAAGGAGTTATAGTTGTTTTGCTGGCCAGGTCTGTAGCTGACCTCCCCTTATTTTACCTGGCTGCCGGGTTTTTAGCCTTGATAGGGCATAGCTTTCCTGTATTTTTGAGTTTCAAAGGTGGTAAGGCTGCAGCTACGGGAATAGGAGTCCTGGTGGCTGTGTCTGGTTGGGCTGCCCTTTTTCTGATTATTGCTGCCGCCCTGGTTGTTGCTATTACCCGCTATGTTTCACTTGGTTCAATAACGGGAGCCCTTTCTGTTCCTTTGTTTTTTTTAATATTTGGTTATGAACTGCCGTATATCTTATTTGGAATAGCTACGGCGGCCCTGCTTATCTGGAGGCATCATGAAAACATAGACAGGCTTATAAAAGGGACAGAGGCAAAGATCGGGCAGAAAGTATAATTAATAAAGTTACGAATAACCCTGTCAGAAAGGATGAGCTGCTGTGATTAGAAAAGAGCTTTTCGAATTACTTTTTGAAGCGGCAAGCATTCAACGCTGGAATGACCATATCCGGCCAGAACATTTTACAGAACTTGACAAGCAAGCCCATAAAATGGTTTATGCATATGTTCTGGCAAAAATTGAGGAAGCTGATCGCAGCATAACTATTGACTGGCCGCGTTTAATCGAGGGAGGCCTGTTTGAATTCCTGCACCGCATTGTTTTAACTGATAT
>PWSG01000220.1 GCA_003564055.1 Syntrophomonadaceae bacterium | reverse complement strand
CTCATAGCCGGGCTTTTTCAGGGCAAGCAAAATTAAAAGCAGGTCATCTTCCCTGTCTTCAACAATTATTACATTTAAACCATTTGCAAGCCGCGGGTGGTGATCGGGCGGCCGTGTTGGTTCAAAAGCACATTTTTGGTCTCCGGTGAACGCGGCAGCATTTAATTTAGCACATCATTAATCCACTTCTTGACGGGAAGCTGTTACGCACATCAGCAAGCATTTGAAAGATGCTTTATGCTTTAGTCCTCGCAATTCTTAGCTGTAATATCTCGTGAGTTTGAGGGATTTGTTTTGCTTATAATCTATTCATAATGTTTGCCGCATTAAAGCACTCAGGAACTGTCTTTTCTTCATCTGGCCGCCAGTGAGTGGGCACGGCACGCCGTGCCCCTACAGTAATTAAATTCTTCTTCAGTGTAATGGCACGTCGTGACTCTACAGTAATTAAATTTTTCTTCAGTGTCATGGCACGCCGTGACTCTATAGTAATTAAATTCTTTCTTCAGTGGCACGGCAACAGGCTTCCTGCGGAAAATTTTTAAATAGCTATTTATTTTTCCCTGTTGCGCCGGTTAAACACCCTTTTGCTGATTACTTTACCGGTAGCAATGCTTTTTATGCAGCGCGAAAGGATATTATTAAATTTTGCCAGATTGGCGCCCTGTTCAAAGATAAAAAGCGCGTACGCTTCATCTACGGTCATGGTAGCGTACCCTTCTAATTTTAGTTCGCTAAAGCGGGGCAGACAAAGGAGACGAATGCCGCAATCATTTAAGTTATTTTTGATCGCTTTTAGATCAGCATTACTTGCCAGTAAAGCTTCAAAGCTGGGCAGTTCTACTTGTAATTTTTCCTGATCAAAGGGTATGCTGCCGGTTATTTGGGAAGTGATATATTCACAGAGCCCGAGGCAGGAATAGTACAGGTAGGGGTTAATAATTTTATTCGGCTTATCAAAGATGACGGCTTGAAAAGATTCCGGGATTGCAGTCAGGTTTGCCACTTTCATTTTCTGCCTTAGCTCGATAACCAGGCTTAGAGGATCACCGGTTTTGGTAAGCAGTTCTTTTTCCTGCATAAATAAAGTGAGCTGCTCCAGTTTTTTCAAGATGTTCCGTTCTTTTAAGGTGATATTGTTTAGCTCTTCAAAGTTATATATAGCCAGATCGTGCTGGGCCTGGATAGTGAGCCAGCCTTCTGCCGTATAACCCAGGGCGTATTCTATTTTTTTTGCTGTGCCCACTGACAGCGGCTTTTTACAGTTGATCAGGCTGCTCAGGTAAGCTTCAGTAAGGCCGGTTCTTACCGCCAGCTCACGCTGGCTCATATTTTTTTGGTTTAATAACTGTTTGAGGGTTGTTCCGGGGTGGGTGATGGTATACAAGGCTTCGTTATTTTTTTGCTTCACTATATTAATCCGCTCTTTTTTTGGTGTTATTTGTGTTTTTCCTTAATTTAAGGACTATTTAAAAGACCAAAAAGTTAACCGATCGGTTAACTTAACCAAAATAATAACTTAACCGAATGGTTAAGTTAACTTATCTGTTAAAATTTTTGCTGCTTTATTGTAAACTTTACATATTTACTTTTATCGCTACTTAATATAGCACATTTTCTAGGGCAAGACAAGGGACCTGACCCCAATTACCTTAGTTTTCATCCTAATTTGAAACTGTTTAGAAGATCATATAGAATAAGAATTACCAAATCAACTGCGACTTGCCGGGATTTCCAGTAATTGGCCGCGCACGGAGCATGAAATTTGCTTAATGGATGAAGTAAGAGTTGACCATTTAGCGTTTGTTTTTTCCCCTTCCGAAGTAGACCTGGAACCTGGCGAGCCGAGGGTAAGGAGGAAAAGTAATGACCGAAAGGATTAACCAAACCGCTTTTGATAAACTGTGCAATTTTTTTACCGGAAAAATCCTGCTCCCCGAAGAACCATCCTACGAACAGTTCCGATCTTTCTTCTATGCTATGATTAATAAGAAAACGGATATGACGGGATTCCTGTTTACAGTTATCGTGTGGCAACATTTACAAACAGGGTTTGAGAAATCCGAAAACTAAGGAATTGCTGCAAATAATACTGGAAAGGCAGGTTTTTTAAATGAGAACGATCAAATCAACAGATGGGACAGCAATTGCTTTTGAGCAGACAGGGAGCGGTCCTCCGCTTGTTCTGCTTCCACCAGGAGGCGGCAATGATCACACCCGGTGGGAACTGTCCGGTCTGCGCGAGACATTTACCAGGCAGTTCACAACCTATGCTGTGGATACCCGCGGTTTGGGGCAGAGCGGCGATGCGGATCAATACAGCCTGGAGCAGGAATTTGAAGACGTGGCGGCCGTGGTTAACTCGATTAATGAACCGGTAAATCTACTTGGCCATTCCTTTGGGGCATTACTGGCCCTTAACGCAGCGCTTTTTACCGACAACCTGCGCACTCTGATTTTATACGAGCCCCCCATAAAGATTGGAGAACAAGAACTATATTCCAGAGAAGTGCTTGCCGAGATGAAACGGCTACTCGAAAACGGAGAAAAGGAGCAGTTACTCATAACTTTCCTACGTGATGTGGGCGGGGCTTCACCGGATGAAATTAACATGCTTCGTAAAGCACCCAACTGGCAGAACCGGGTCGACGCAGCCCATGTCATTTTGCGCGGCCTGGAAGCGGTAGGAAACTACAGGTTTGACGCTGACCGGTTTGCAGAGATAACCACGCCTACAGTACTGTTAACCGGCAGCGAAAGCCCTCAACTGTTAAAAGATGCAACGGAAGCTGTTTATAAAGCGCTGCCAAACAGCCGTATTGTTACCTTCGAAGGACACGGTCACGTAGCAACAGTTACTGCACCTAAACTTTTCATTGATGAAGTATTCTCGTTTATTAATAATCCATAATTCAGAAACGACATGAAAAAATTTTCTATTTCTACCCAAAGAAAGTGGAGGGCAAAAGGGTGGCGCCTGCCTATAGAACAGCTATGCTGCCGAATAGAATAAAACTACCCTATGTTGAGCAGGGTGATCCGGACGGAAAATCCGTCTTATTTCTGCACGGTTTTGCAGGTTCCTGCGATTCCTTTGACCAGATACTGCCCCTCCTTCCGGACTCTTTTCACGTCTTTGTTTTTACACAGCGCGGCCACGGAGATGCGAGCAAACCACAAAAAGGTTATCGTTTGCAGGATTTTGCTTTAGATGCAAAGGGGTTTCTGGATTTTTTCGGACTTCAGGATACGGTGGTGGTAGGCCATTCTATGGGGGCAGCCGTAGCTATTAAGTTTGCACTGGACTATCCGGATCTCACCGCTGGTCTGGTGCTGGCGGGATCCGGCTTGCCAAAATGGGGCGACCGGGCCGTGCAGAATTTTTGGGACTCAACAGTGTCAAGGCTCGAAGACCCTGTAGATCCTAGCTTCGTCCGCAACTTTATAGAAAACACTATCGCCCGGCCGATCCCATCTATTGTATTTGAAAAGATAGTCCGGGACAGCCTGAAAGTACCGGCACATGTCTGGAAGGAAGCTTTCAAAAACCGCCTAAAGGAAGATTTTACAAACGATATTGGAAGAATACAGGTTCCAACGCTAATTATCTGGGGTGATCGGGACACAAAGACCAGTCGCAGCGAACAGGAAGCCCTTCTTACGGGGATACCCGGATCCCAACTCCTGGTTTACCAGGGCACCGGGCACGAACTGCATTATGAAGAGCCGGAACATTTTGCGTCAGACCTTGTTAAATTTGTCGAGAATGTTCATGGCAGTCGGTAAATCTCAGAACGCTGAATTTTTAAAAAAACACCTATGATCATTTTTTCGCCAATAATAACTGGGACTTGGTTGACCGTTCCGCCCCCAGGGTGGTCGGATGGTACCTGATTGATAAACCGCGGGATATACTTTACAAACTGGCTCGTTCTGAAAACATATGGGAGCGGCGGACGGCAATAGCTTCGACACTGTACTTTATCAGGCAGAATTAGGTTGATGATACCTTTAAAATTGCCGAAATCCTGTTATACGATAAAGAAGAACTAATTAATAAAGCTGTCGGAACAGCCTTGCGCTATGCTGGCTAAAAGGATTAAAAACGCCTGTTGGAATTTCTCGATAAGCATGCCGCAACAATGCCCCGTACCACCCTGCGCATTGCATTAGAAAAGCTTGATAAAACCAAAAAGAAACATTACATGAATGTGTAAATGGCCATAACCCGGGCAAATGCTAAAATATCTTGATACACAGCCTAAAGCCTAATAGATTGAGCCTGCATGAGCCAGAGTTATCACATTTCCCGGCAACCATGTAAAAGATATAATTGAGTTTCTTGATAATACCGACAATACAGGGCTGGAAGAAGTACAATGCTTCTATGGGTTAGCTGATCCTGACAACAAAAAAACTATGACTGTTACTTTGTGGGAAAAAGAGGCACTTGAGGCCAGCATGCCTGCAGCAAAAAAAATTGCCGATCAGATTGCAAAAGATATTACAGGAATGCCCCCCAAAATAGAAGTTTATGAAGTAGTCGCTCATTCATAAAACTCTTAGCTGTTACTACCAGCATATTTATAAGTGGTGCCGGGCAAAGTCAATGTCCCAATTTTTCAATTAACTGATCAAGCTCTTTCAAACCATTATAATCGGGATCGAGTACGGTTGTCACCCCGCGCCCATATGCTCCTATCGCTTCACCGATTCCACCGGTAAATGTAGGAAAGGCATAGATCATCGAGCGCAGTTTCTTTAACGGGGTGCGGGCGTGTACAGCCAGGGTCAAAAGACCGAGCATTTCTCCACCCCGCGGCCCGACTGACGTTGCTCCAACCAGAGTGCCGGTTTTGCGGTCAGCAATCAACTTAATTATGCCATCATTATTGCCGTGCAAAATACCACGAAAGGTTGCTGCCAGCTGCTTTGTTACTGCAACCACGTCAAAACCTGCTTCCCTGGCTGCAGATTCAGTAAAACCAACCGAGCCTACTTCGGGATCTGTAAAAGTAACCCGGGGTATAGAATGATATTCGGCTGGCGGATGTTCTTTGCCAAGGATATCAGCAGCAATTATTGCCCCTTGATACAGGGCTACATGGGTAAGCATTGCCTTACCTGTCACATCTCCCATAGCCCAGATTCCATCGGCCACGCGCATTTGCTCATCGACTTCAATAAACCTGGCTGAGCTAGCAAGTCCCGCAGCTTCAAGTCCCATGTTTTCCAAATCCGGTTTTCTGCCGGTGGCAAGAACAAGGCGCTCAGAAACCAGTTCTTCACCATCATCCAGTCTGGTAATAATAGAGCCTCCGCGAAGTTCTACTTCCCTTGCCTTGGCACCTTTATGCACTGTTATATCATCATCAGCAAAGGCATATTCCACTTTTTCTGATGCTTCCGGCTCTTCTAATCTCAACAAACGGTCGCTTGGCTCTACCATCGTGACTTTAACTCCAAACCTGGCCAAAACCT
>PWSG01000174.1 GCA_003564055.1 Syntrophomonadaceae bacterium | reverse complement strand
TGTGCGTGGGGCAAATATCGACGCAGTGACCGCAACCCACACACCTTAAGCTATCAACGTCCTTAGCTACTACTGCCCGCTTGGTACTGTTTTAAGCTTTATGGGAAAGCTTAGCGGACAGAAAATTGTTACCAACAAAAGTGAATGCATAAAGTGCAACAAATGCAACCAGGCCTGCCCTCTTACTATTGATATTAAAAGCCGGGCAGAAATAGCTAAGGACGTTGATAGCTTAAGGTGTGTGGGTTGCGGTCACTGCGTCGATATTTGCCCCACGCACACCCTGGCTTACCAGACCAACTTTCTTGCTAAAGTTGGGAAATAGACCATCTTTGTTTCTATTTACCTTAACATAAATACCACTATCATTATTCCCTGGAAGTAATAAAAATATAAAATCAGACTTGATCTGCAAGCTTTGATCAGCTATAATCTAATTAAGTATTTAATTAATTGTTTAAGGAATGCTTAATATGATTACGGATAACAGCAATAAACAACCAGACTTTGAGATATTGAAGGTTTTTAAAACCCTGGGAGACGAAAACCGCTATCAAATTATAAGGCTGCTCAATGAAAGCAATCTCTGCGTGGGTGCCCTGGCCCGCATTTTGAATATATCCAAGCCGGCGGTTTCCCAGCACCTGAAACTTTTAAGAGAAGCCGGCCTGGTAAGAGGCGAAAAAATTGGTTACTTCACTCATTACAGGGTTGAAAAAAAAGCCCTTGTCAAAGCTGCCGGTCAGCTTCAGGGTCTGGCTGAAGCTCCGCCGCCTGATCGGGACCATAATGCTTATATTTGTTTAAAAAACAAGGATAAAGAAACCCAAGAAGAAAGGAGGACCCTGCAGATGTGTAAAAACTGCTGTGAACAACCTGAAAAATTGAAAATTAAACCGGAAGCCTGCACACCGGAGCAGATCAAAGAGTGCCACGGCGATGAGAAAGAACACCCCTGCGAATGTGAAAAGAAAGAATAAGAAGGAATCAAACTGGTGATGCAAAAAAGATAGGGGTAGGTTGTTAGCTTGATAATAATTGAAGCAAAATGCTTAACAAAAAAGTATAACAGTTTTACAGCGGTCGATGGTGTTAATTTTCATATTAACCGGGGTGAAATATTTGGATTTTTAGGGCCCAACGGCGCTGGTAAAACCACCACCATTAATATGCTGACCGAAACAAACCTCAAATAAGCCGGCTTCGACTTCATTTTTGCTTTTCTGGTATAATTATAATCATTATAATCAAAATGAAATTATGACATAACAGTATTTTTTTAGGCTGTGAAAAGATATTATAAATTTAAGGATCAATAAGGCTGCCCTTTTAAACATTCTTAAAAAGGCCGGGTTTATTCTGCTCGGTCTCTTTATTATCCTGAGTATTTTTCCCTACCTGCTGCCTTTGCGGGCACTGACCGGCCCTCCTTTTGAGCCTCTTTTTGAAAATAGTGAATTAAAAACAACTGAGAATATAAGTCTGCACTACCGCCAGTGGAAAGAAGATAGTGCAGAAGGTATTTTACTGGTTCACGGTTTTGCCGGCTCAACATTCTCATGGCGTTATACGGCGCCGGCATTGGCAGCAGAAGGTTACCGGGTTATCGCGGTTGACCTGCCCGGTTTTGGCTTAAGCGAGAGAAGTTTAGACTTTACTCCAACTGCAGAAAAAAGAGCTGCACTACTCTGGAAGCTGCTGGAATCACTTGAACCCGATGCTGACTGGCACCTGGTTGGACATTCTATGGGGGGCGGTGTAGTGTCAGCTATGGCCCTGCAGAATCCGGGGCAGGTTAAAAGTATCAGCATGGCCGCAGGAGCAGTTCCCGATGCCGGTCGCGGCCGCTTCAGCTGGGCTTTTTATTACCCACCTTTGCAGCGAACAATCCGGCACCTGGCAACCAGGGTTTTGCTCAGCGAAGAAAATGTTCAAAATGCACTTGCTTCTGCTTACGGCAGGATGCCTGCAGAAACCGAACTCAAAGGATATTGCCGCCCCCTGTTAATAGAGAATACCGATGCAGCCCTGGTGGAGATGCTAAAGAGCAGAGAAAAAAGCCTGCTTAATGAAATTAAAACCCTGCATATTCCGGTGCTTTTAATTTGGGGTGAAGAAGACGCCTGGGTGCAATTAGAAGCAGGTTATAACTTAGATATCCTCCTTCCTGATTCACAACTGGTTGTTATTCCCGGTGAAGGGCATTGCCCAATGGAAACCAAACCGGATGAATTCAACAGTATTTTATTGCAGTTCCTGGATGAAAAATATTAACAGGGTTTTTTTTAAAATCTGGGCACTCCAATTATTATGGCAACACAATTATCCACACTTTCCTTTTTTGAATTATAACTAAGCCTACTTAGGTTATACCATCTATTCATGCCAGGCAAACAGATTCGCCAGCATGATCACCAAATACTAATGATATAATATATAAAAAAGGAGGAAGAACATGAAAAAAGTAAAAGTTGGCGATAATGTTAAAGATTTTCGTTTAAAAGATCATAAGGATCAGGAATTATCATTAAAGGACCTGTCAGGTAAAAAAGTTCTGCTTTCTTTTCATCCCCTGGCCTGGACAAAGGTATGTGCCGAACAAATGAAATCACTGGAAGCAAACCTGGATAAGTTTAGCAAATTAAACACAGTCCCCTTTGGTATTAGTGTTGACCCAGGACCGAGTAAAAAAGCATGGGCAACGGAGCTTGGCATTGAGAAGACCAGCTTGCTCTGTGATTTCTGGCCACACGGACAGGTTGCTTCAGATTTCGGTATTTTTATAGAGGATAAGGGTATTTCCGAACGGGCTAATATTGTCATCGATGAAAATAGTAAAGTAGTGTTTTTCAAAACCTACCCGATCAGTGAGCTGCCTGATATAGGAGAAATAATTGATGAGCTCGACAAGTTTAAATAGGAGAAGCAGGATTACATGATACAAACTGTTAACGAAAAAAGGATTCGCACACTAAACAGGAAGCCACCGGGAAGCGGCCCGGTAATTTACTGGATGAGCCGGGATCAAAGAGTTAACGATAACTGGGCTCTTATTTTTGCCCGGGAACTGGCCCTGGAAAACAAGATGCCGCTAATAGTAGTATTCTGTCTTGTTCCAAGTTTTTTGGAAGCGACAGAGCGGCAATACGGGTTTATGCTAAAAGGCCTCGCCGAAGTTGAAAAGCTGCTAAAAACTCTCAACATTAGCTTCCACCTTCTCACCGGTAATCCGGAAAGTGAGATAGATCGCTTCTGCCACGAGCAGCAGGCCTGTGCACTTGTCAGTGACTTTTCTCCTCTGCGAATAAACCGGCACTGGAAAAATGAGCTGGCGAAAAAGCTGCCGGCAACCTTTTACGAAGTGGATGCTCACAACATTATCCCCTGCTGGATAACGTCGCCCAAACAAGAATATGCAGCCTACACGATCAGGCCAAAAATTAAGAAGCTTCTGCCTGAATACCTGACCGATATTCCCAGGGTTGAAAGACACCCCTATGGGCCGACTAAACTAATTGCACCAATTAATTGGGGTAACGCATCTGAAAGCCTTAATATTGACAGGAGCGTAAAAGAGGTAAACCGCTTTAAAGCTGGTGAAAAAGCAGCCCGGGAGACCATGCGCCATTTTATTGAAAACAAGCTGGCCCGCTATGACAGCGACCGCAACAACCCAAACCTTGACGGCCAGTCTAACCTTTCTCCTTACCTTCATTTCGGGCACTTAAGCGCCCAGCGCCTGGCGCTAATGGTAAAAGGAACTGAAGAGCCGGGTGTTCAGCCGGAAAGTTACCTGGAAGAGTTAATCGTAAGGCGGGAACTCTCAGATAATTTTTGTTTCTACAACGATCACTATGATACTGTCAAATCCTTTCCCCGCTGGGCTAAAGAGAGCCTGGATAAGCATAGCGAAGACCCCAGGGAATACGTCTACAGCCCGGAGGAATTTGAAAAAGCCAAAACCCATGACCCGCTCTGGAACGCGGCCCAGAGAGAGATGGTCAGCCGGGGCAAAATGCACGGTTATATGCGCATGTACTGGGCTAAAAAAATCCTGGAATGGACAGATTCCCCGGAAGATGCCATGAAAACAGCAATTTACCTTAATGATAAATACTCCCTGGACGGGCGCGATCCGAACGGCTATGCAGGGATTGCCTGGAGTATAGGCGGTGTCCACGACCGGGCCTGGAAGGAGCGCCCTATATTTGGAAAAGTCCGTTACATGAGCTACAAGGGAAGTAAAACTAAATTTAACGTAGAGCAGTATATAAATAATTATAAGACCTTATAATACATATCGTCTCCGGTTAAGATAAGCCTTGAATCCTTTAATGATAGAAATAGATTGAATTTACATTTTAAGATAAAGCAAGGAATAAGCCTAAACAGAAAAGTGATGATAAAAAAATGTGCGAATTCTGTCACCAGCATGGCGAAGGAGAAAAATGGTATCTTAAGGCACAGCATTACTCTGCAGACCTGCTTGCTGATTTACGCCGCCGCAGCTATATTAAGGATTTTTTCGAAAACCCCGGAAGGTTAGGCAGAAATATTGCCAGGTTGGATGACTTAAACAGGCTCCCCTCTTTTGTTCGGGCAGTGGTTAAACCACATATTGTGAACAGGCAAAAGAAAACCCACTACGGACAGGTTTTGCCCCTGGAAGACATCGAGAAAATCTTTAGCTTCGTTAACTCTATAGTAAGGTTACCCTGTGTCTGCCGCCATGTTTCAGCAGGTACAGAACAGCGCTATTGCTACGGGGTCAGCATGGAACCGGGAAAAGATACAACAATGGGCAGGCTCATCAGGTCCGTTGGCGCCGATTACCTGACCGGGCCTCATACAGACGGGCTTGAAACGGTTTCAACAGAAGAAGCGCTTGAACAGTTCCGCGCGCTTGAGAAAAAAGGTATAGTTCATACCGTTTGGACTTTCCTGTCACCTTTCATCGGGGGAATCTGTAACTGTGACATGGACTGTATGGCCTTGAAGGCTATTTCGAAATCGTACCCATCAATGTTCCGGGCGGAATATGTTGCGGAAGTTAACCTGGATTCATGTACCGGCTGCCGCTCCTGTATCGGGGTCTGCCATTTTAATGCTATCAGTTACAGACTCGCTACCGAAAAAGTAATTATAGATCAAAAGACCTGTTATGGCTGCGGGGTCTGCCGGTCTTCCTGCAGAAAAAATGCAATAGTTTTGAAGGACCGCTCGGAAGTACCGGCAGCTGCAAACCTTTGGTAGCCTTTAATGATTTACAATGCATCGGCTGCAGTCACTGTGTAGTTGTTTGCCCCACAAATAACTTGTCTTAACAAACCCGATTATTTGCAGTTTAACATAAACAATAATTTTCCAATTCGTTTAAATGAAATAATAATGCCGCCAAATTTGGCGAGGAATTCTTGTTTTTTTCAGCGCCGCAGAATAAGTGTTTATCCGTCTGTTTTTGCAACCTTTTCCCCGGTCAGGTCAAACATTTTACTGCCAGAAT
>PWSG01000082.1 GCA_003564055.1 Syntrophomonadaceae bacterium | reverse complement strand
GGGATATAACCAGCACAGGGTACAGGGCCTGCTTTAAAGGATGCCAGCGGTCCATGGCTATCGCCAAAATTATGGCTACAAGAATAGCAAGGAACAGCCCACCCAGCACTGCGGTAAGAGTAACCCCGGCATGTTCAACTAAAAGAAGGTGGTTGCGTGCAAGGGACAGTACAATAGCTGAAGGAGAAGGCAGCAGGAATTCCGGTATATCAGCAGCCCTACACACTAGCTCCCACAGGAACACAATACCTGCAAAAAGTGCAGCAGCAGGCAGACTAGATTTTATACTTGCCCATTTTTTCATCGATAGTTACTCCCCTCGTGCTATAATCTATTTTTACTACCGAAAGGACCCTGTCAGCGCCCGCAGTGGTGCACAGAGCCTGTACTTTTTTAACTATGCTAAGCAGTTCTTCAAGGTCTCCTTCCATAGTTGTTTCCATAGGTCCGACCGAATATTTTACTCCGGTGGAGGCAATATAGTCGATAACCTGATCGACCAGGGGATAAACCTCTTTTTGATCTACAAGAGGTATTACCTGCAGGCTGACATTACAAACAGGCATAATCAAACCTCCTTTGCCTTTAAAAATAAAAAACTGCCGCCAGCGTTGGCGACAGCCTTACAAAACCTGCTGTTGATATCCCTCCGCTGGCATTACCCAGATCAGGTTTAAGGGTCAGAACAAATCCAGTTCTTTCTCAGCCGGGTAATCCCAGCTCCCCTTATCCATATAATCTTGTAATAATAATATCATTTAATTAGCTTCGGTTCAAGTTATTTAAAATTCCCTTTCTATTCTAAACCTCTGATTATTTACCCAAAATCACTTGAAGATTATACTACTATGATTTCATCTTTCTGAGTAACTTACTCAGGCATAGCCCGCTAAGCCACAGGGGTCGGTGGAACTGTCCCCTGTGGGGCCGCTTATAATTTAACAGGGACAATAGGCTGATTAGTTATCTATTTGATATAAATAAACTTTGCTGCCGGTTGCTAAAAGATGTCGGCAGAATTATAATTAACCTGTAATTCCTATTTTAAATACATAAAAAAGTGAATGGAGGCAGCTTAATGGCGATTGGAAAAATTGTTGTAGCCCTGGGCGGCAATGCTTTACAGAGAAAGGGTGCTCCGGCTACGGCTGAGGCTCAGCTGGAAGTTGTAACTGAAACAGTTGAATACCTGGCCGAGATGAGCTGTCGCGATTATGAACTGGCCATTGTACACGGCAACGGGCCGCAGGTAGGCAACATCGTCCTGGCCAGCGAGACAGCTGCAGATGTTGTTCCACCAATGCCTTTTGATGTTTGTGGAGCAATGAGCCAGGGCTATATTGGTTATCATATCCAGCAGGCCCTAAGATATGCTCTACAGAAAAGGAAAAGATACATTCCGGTTGTAACCATTATAACCCAGGTAGTAGTGGACGAAGAAGATCCTGCTTTTAAAAACCCAACCAAACCAATCGGAGCTTTTTACAGTGAAGATGAAGCTAAAAATATTTCGCGTGAAGAAGGTTATGAACTTAAAGAAGATTCCGGGCGGGGTTGGCGTAGGGTAGTTGCCTCGCCGATGCCAAAAAGAATTGTGGAATTTTCCTGTTTGAGGGAACTTTGGGATACTACCATTGTTATTACCGCCGGGGGGGGTGGTATACCCGTCATTGAAAATAAGGATGGTTCCTTAAAAGGGATTGCCGCCGTTATCGACAAAGATCTTGCTGCAGCCCGCCTGGCTGATGATATTGAGGCCGATATCCTGATGATCCTAACCGAGGTGGATAAGGTTTACCTTAATTTTAACAAACCGGACCAGAAAGCACTCGATAAAATTACTGTTGAGGAAGCGAGGCAGTATATCTCTGAAGGCCACTTTGCCCCGGGCAGTATGCTGCCGAAAATGCAGGCTGCCGTTAGTTATGTAAAGGATAACCCGGGCAAAAAAGCGATTATCACCTCGCTCTCAGGCGCTATCGATGCGCTTGATGGAAAAACCGGCACAGTTATTGAGTAAATTTTGAGCAACCTGATATGGCCGTGGTGTATTTAATATAATTAAATCTGGCGAAAATATAAAGTAAATATAGCCTGCTGTAACTTTGAAATTAAGAATTCATCATTTATAGCCAGGGAAATATACAGTTACCTCATATAGTACGATTAAAACAGTTTCCAGGGACACTCTCATTCCAACCCGGAAAGATTGATGTCCCTTTTAAACAATCGAAAGTTGCTGTTTCTAAGCATTACTTGAATAAGCTTACATCAACATAACTTCTTTTGTAACTACTAAGCCTATTGATTTTTGTTGAATGATAAGCGGCGCCATGGGGACGTTTCGAACGTCCCTAATAATCTTGTTTCTGACCTCTGATTTCTGACTTCTAATGCCGGAGCCGGTGGAACCGTCCCCTGTGGCTTAGCGGGCTATGCCTGAGTAAGTTACCTTCTTTTTTACATCTTAAAAATTGCTTCTTGTATAAATAAAATGATATGATCTTTTAAAGAGCTTATAAACTTAAAAGAACTATTTAAAGAGGAGGTATCATTAGGTTGGGGAAAAATTTAGTTTCAGTTGTCCGTTATGAAGAGCCTTATCAATCTCTGAAAAAAGCTGTTTTCGATTGCAAAGGATTTAATAATCTGCCTTCAAATGCCCGTGTATTTATTAAGCCAAATATAGTTTTTTGGACCAGGGCCTGCAACTTTCCCAAGTGGGGTGTTATTACAACCTCCAGGGTAATTGAAGATATAGTTCTTCTTTTGAAAGAATACGGGATTGAAGATATAACTATTGGTGAAGGAATTGTTGCTGATCCTGAAGACACGAAAACCCCCGCCCATGCTTTTGAATCACTGGGCTATAACAATTTAAAAGAGCGATATGGTGTGAAGTATATCAATATAATGGAAAGGCCTTTTAGCAAGGTTGATTTAGGTGATAATATTTATCTCAAGTATAACACAGATGTTTTAGAAAGCGATTACCTGATTAATATACCGGTTCTTAAATCACACAATCAGACTGTGGTCAGCCTGGGGCTTAAAAACCTGAAGGGGACAATCGATATCCCTTCCCGCAAGAAATGCCACAGCGCCGATCCGCAGAAAGACTTACATTATCATATATCCAGGATAGCAGATCCAATGCCGCCTTCGCTTACGGTTATTGATGGTATATATAGTTTGGAACGAGGGCCTGCTTTTGACGGCCGAATGAGGCGCAGTAATTTGCTGGTTGCTTCTACCGATATGCTTTCAGCAGACTTGGTCGGTTCAAGAATTTTGGGCCACGACCCTGCAAGTGTTGAGCATCTGGTATATGCTGCTAATAGAATTAATCGCCCGCTGGATCTTTCTGATATCGAGATAGCTGGCGAAAAGGTTGAAGATGTAAGTTCTTATCATCAGTTTGACTTTGAGTATGTCAGCGGTGAAAAGGGAGAAATGCCAAAAGCACTTGCAAAGCAGGGTTTGGAGGGTATTTTTTACCGTAAGTTTGATCAAACCATGTGCACCTACTGCTCAGCTCTAAACGGTTTAATACTGACCGCTATACGCCAGGCCTGGCAGGGAGAATCCTGGGAAAATATAGAAGTTCTTACCGGCAAAGCAATGGAGCCTTCACCGGGAATGAAGGCAACCATTTTGATCGGGCAGTGTATGTACAATAAAAACAAGGATCATCCCGACATTCAGAAAATGTTTGCCGCTAAAGGTTGTCCTCCTGATCCAAAGGATATTGTTGATTCTTTAAACAATGCCGGTATTGCGGTTGATTCTGCCCTGTTTTCACAGGTTGATCAGCTGCCCGGGTTTTTTATGAGTCGCTATGAAGGCAATCCTGATTTTGAGGAGTCATTTTTTCGCATTACTTAATGTTTGATGTTAAACAAAGTATTTAATATTAAACCTACAATAAAGACAGTATTGTCATTTACATCTATTACTGCTGTGCTAAAATTGTTAAAGAAGATCATGCATACAGACAGGAGGGCAACAATATATGATTGATTTACGCAGCGATACGGTAACCCTGCCCGGTGAAGCAATGCGCAGGGCAATCTATGAAGCGAAGTTAGGTGATGATGTTTACGGTGAAGATCCTTCGGTAAATCGGCTGCAGGAACTGGCAGCGGAAATGATCGGCAAGGAAGCTGCCATGTTAGTACCCAGCGGCACCATGGGCAATCAGGTTGCTGTGCTAACCCACACTAAACCGGGAACCGAGGTAATCATGGAAGCTGACTCACATATTTATTATTATGAAGCCGCCGCCGCCTCTGTTTTTGCCGGAATTCAGCCGCGACCGCTGCAGGGATACAGGGGATCACTATCTGCAGAACTGGTAGAATGGGCTATTCGCCAGGATGATATTCATCTGCCGCCAACATCGCTGATCTGCCTGGAAAATACCCATAACAGGGCCGGAGGAAAAGTTGTCCCTCTTCAGGATATGAAAGCAGTTTATGAGATAGCTAAAAGGCATGACCTGCCTGTCCATCTTGACGGAGCGCGTATATTCAATGCTTCAATTGCGTCCAAAGTTCCGGTAAAGGAATTTACTGCATGTTCAACATCAGTCCAGTTCTGTCTTTCCAAGGGCCTGGGAGCGCCTGTTGGGTCAATTCTTGCCGGTCCCAGTGCTTTTATTGAAGAAGCCCGCCGCTGGCGCAAGCGCCTGGGTGGTGGTATGCGCCAGGCCGGTATTATTGCGGCTGCCGGAATCATAGCCCTTGAAACGATGATTGAACGTCTCGCCGAAGATCACGCCAATGCCCGCCTTCTGGCTGAAGGTCTGGCTGCCTTAAAAGGGATTGATTTTGATCCTGATGATGTTGATACAAATATAGTGATCGTCAAGCCAACTGCCATGTCGGTTCGCAGGCTTGGCCTTGAGCTGGAAAAGCGCGGAATCTTAACGGTGGTAATCGAACCCGATCGGGTTCGCTTCACAACCAGCAAAGAGGTTAACAGCACTGATATAGAGAAAACAATTATTGCTGTAAAAGAAGTCCTTGCAGAAAATTAAGGCGCAGCGGTGTTTCATTTTATATAAATGCCATCAAGCCGGGCAGTCTTTAAAAATGAAGACAAGTTGTAGTAATAGAAGGGGTGGTTTAAAATTATTTCCCAGGACGAAAAAAATCTTGATATATTAGGAACTTTTCATTATATAATGGGTGTTTTAACAGCCTTGATGGCCTGCATCCCCCTGATACATTTTTTTATTGGTTTTGCTTTACTTGGTTTGGGGCCTACCGGTTCAGATTTTACTCCGCGGTTAGTCGGCATAATCTTTATTATTCTTTCAGTTTTTATTATTGCTGCAGGATGGATTCTTGCGGTTCTGATATTTGTCGCCGGCAGCAGGTTAAAACAACACCGCGCTTATAACTTCTGCCTGGTGGTTGCATTTCTTGAATGCCTGATTATACCCTTAGGTACTGTTTTAGGCATTTTTACGATTATTAATTTAACCAGGGAACCTGTAAGAAACCTGTTT
>PWSG01000315.1 GCA_003564055.1 Syntrophomonadaceae bacterium | reverse complement strand
TATCTCATTTGCAACCTCCGGCAGAAAAACATTTGGCAGCAGTAAAAGAGGCATTTTATCGTGAAGGAATTACAGCTAAAAGTGAGGCATGAACTATGACAACCAGGTTACGGGGATTAAATGAAAGGGTTAAGTTATTACGCCAGGAAAGTGAAACCACGAGGCCAACTATATCAATTGAGAGGGCTGTCCTGGTTACAGAAGCTTATAAAAAACATGATGGTCAGGTATCTGCCCCCATGCTCCGCGCGCTTGCTTTTAAGAACCTGATGGAGAAAAAAAAGATTTGCATTAATGAAGGGGAGCTGATAGTTGGTGAAAGAGGGCCGCTCCCCCAGGCAGCACCAACATATCCGGAACTATGCTGTCACACTGTTGATGACCTGGAAGTCATCAACAATCGTGAAAAAATATCATTTGATGTTAGTGAAGAAGTTATCAGAATACAGCAGGAAAAAATTATACCATACTGGCAGAAACGCTCAATACGCCATAACATTTTTGAACTAATGACTGAAGATTGGCATGACTGTTACGAGGCCGGTATATTCACAGAATTCATGGAACAACGCGCTCCGGGGCACACTGTAGCCGGAGAAAATATATACCATAAAGGAATGCTCGACTTCAAGGAACAAATCGGTAGAAAACTGGAAGCTCTCCATTTCACAAACGATCCTGACGCAGAAAATAAAAGCGAACAACTTAAAGCAATGGCTACCTGTGCAGATGCATTGATTACTTTTGCCCGCAGGCATGCTGAAAAGGCACGGGAACTTGCTTCCGCGACAAAACAACCGGAAAGAAGAGATGAGCTGCTTAAGATAGCTTCTATTTGCGAAAAAGTTCCAGCCCATCCCCCACAGACCCTGTGGGAAGCTCTTCAGTATTACTGGTTTGTTCATCTGGGAGTGATTACAGAGCTTAATACCTGGGATGCTTTTTGTCCGGGCAGACTGGATCAGCACTTAGAGCCCTTTTACAGCAGGGAAGTTGCAGAAGAAAATTTGACCAGGGATGAAGCCAAAGAGCTTTTAGAATGCTTCTGGGTCAAATTTAACAACCAGCCTGCTCCGCCAAAAGTCGGGATCACCTTAAAAGAAAGCGGCACTTACACTGATTTTGCCAATATCAATTTAGGCGGTCTTAAGCCTGACGGTACAGATGGCGTTAACGATATTACTTACCTGCTCCTGGAAGTTATTGATGAAATGAGACTGCTGCAGCCAAGCTCTAATATTCAGGTTAGTAAAAAGACCCCCGAGCTGTTTATTAAAAAAGCGGGAGAAGTGATCAGGAAAGGCTGGGGTCAGCCGTCGGTTTTTAACGTAGAAGCGGTGATCCAGGAAATGCTTTTCCAGGGAAAATCTCTTGTTGATGCTCGTAGTGGCGGTACAAGCGGTTGTGTAGAAACCGGGGCTTTCGGTAAAGAAAGCTACATTTTAACTGGCTATTTTAACCTGACCAAAGTTTTGGAAATAACCCTCAACCGGGGAATAGATCCGCAAACCGGTAAACAACTCGGCCCTGATACCGGTGATCCACGGCATTTTACTGCTTTTGATCAGCTGATGAATGCATATAAAACTCAGCTGCAGCATTTTATTGATATAAAAGTAAATGGAAACCAGGTTATTGAAAAGCTCTATGCAGAAAAAATGCCTGCACCGTTTCTTTCATTAATTATTGAGGACTGCATTGAAAATGGCAAAGACTACAACGGTGGTGGGGCCCGTTATAACACCAACTATCTGCAGGGAGTCGGTATCGGATCGATTACAGACAGCCTGACGGCTATAAAGTATCAACTTTATGATCACCGGAGATTCAGCTGGGACGAAATGCTGTCCATTCTGACAGCTGATTTCGCCGGAAATGAAGAGGTAAGGCAGCTAATTATCCATAAAACACCGCATTATGGTAATGATAACGATTATGCAGATTCAATCATGCGGGAAGTGTTTTATATGTTCCACAGCCTGGTGGACGGGAGAAAGTCTTTTCGCGGTGCCACTTACCGCATTAATATGCTTCCGACAACGTCCCATGTATATTTTGGTTCTGTAATTGGCGCCACACCTGATGGTAGAAAAGCCGGAACTCCACTATCGGAAGGAATTTCACCTGTCCAGGGTGTTGATTTGAATGGGCCAACTGCTGTAATAAAATCAGCAGCCAAGATGGACCACCTGATGACCGGCGGCACATTGTTAAATTTAAAGTTTACCCCGCAGGTGCTATTCGGCGAAAAAGGGCTGCAAAGCCTCGTTCATTTGATCAGGGCTTATTTCAAGATGGACGGTCATCATATTCAATTTAATGTTATTGATGCCAATACTTTAAGAAAAGCTCAGCGTAATCCCGAAGAATACCACGACCTGATCGTCCGCGTTGCCGGTTATAGCGATTACTTTAATAATTTGAGCGAGCAGCTGCAAAACGAAATAATAACCAGAACAGCGCACGATATACATTGACAAAAACGACTAAATCGAATAAAATACATCATGCAAAGGGGAGTAGCTCAACTGGCAGAGCAGCGGTCTCCAAAACCGCAGGCTGCGGGTTCAAGTCCTGTCTCCCCTGCCATAGTAAAAGATGAGATGCTGTAAAATTAAGGCAGCATCTCATTCAAATATACGAGTATTATTGAAATTATAAAATGTGGTTTTTAATAATGTTTTATAAAAATCTTTTGATAGAAAAAGTTAAGCTTTGAATAAGTGTCCCGTTTATTGAACGGGATGTTTTTATGAAATATTAAAGCTTTTATAAATTGAGTATGATAAAAATTATCCAGAAAGGTGCTGCGTAAAATGACGAAAAGTAATGAGATTATTAATTTAACCGAAAAGTATAGTGCCCGCAACTATCTTCCCCTCCCCGTCGTGCTCTCAAAAGGTGATGGAGTATGGGTTGAAGATCCCGAAGGAAAACGCTACATGGACATGCTCAGCGCCTATTCAGCTATGAACTTCGGTCACCGCCATCCAAAGATAATAAATGCCTTAAAAGAACAGGCCGATAAAATAACCCTTACTTCAAGGGCTTTTCATAACGATCAATTAGGTGTTTTTTGCCGCAAGTTAGCCGGGTTAACAGGGAAAGATATGGTTTTACCTATGAATACCGGAGCTGAAGCTGTGGAAACTGCTATAAAGGCAGTACGCAGGTGGGCATACCGAATTAAAAACATTGCCAGTGACAAAGCTGAAATTATTGCCTGTAAAGGCAATTTTCACGGCCGCACAACAACAATTGTCTCTTTCAGCTCAGATGATAGTTATAACTTAGATTACGGTCCTTTCACACCTGGCTTTAAAATAATCGATTACGGCAGTATTGATGCTCTAAAAGAAGCCATCGGCCCTAATACAGCAGGCTTTCTTGTCGAACCGATCCAGGGGGAAGGAGGAATTCTTATTCCCCCGCAAGGATACTTAAAAGAAGCATACGAACTGTGCAAGGCTAACAATATTATGTTCATGGCTGACGAGATTCAGACTGGTTTCGGGCGTACTGGAAAAATGTTTTGCTGTGACTGGGAAAATGTAAAACCTGATCTTTACATACTTGGAAAAGCTCTCGGTGGCGGCGTTCTGCCTATTTCAGCGGTCACTGCCGATGAAAATGTTCTGGGGGTATTTGAACCCGGATCACACGGGTCCACGTTCGGCGGCAATCCCCTGGCCTGCGCAGTTGCTATTGAAGCGCTGGATGTTTTGGAAAAAGAAAAATTAGTCCACAGGTCAGCCGAGCTTGGTGAATACTTTGTTAACGAGCTTAAAAAAATTAATAATCCGCTGATTTTTGAAATCAGGGGCAGAGGACTGATGGTTGGCATAGAACTTAAAGAGAAAGCCAGACCATACTGCGAAAAACTGATGGAGCTGGGTATTCTGGCTAAAGAAACTCATGAAAATGTAATCAGGCTAGCTCCGCCGTTGGTTATCAGCAGGGAGGATCTGAGTTGGGCCGTTGAAAAGATTAAAGAAGTATTTTCCGATTAATAATAGAAAAAACTACAGGCCGTTTATTTAAACTTTTATTAAGAAAAGCCGCATTTTAAATGCGGCTTTTTTGTGACCCACTTCGAAGCATTAATCTTTTGTTCCTGAAAGGGGAAGGATAATTCCAGATAGTGGAGAAGTTATTGAACAATTGAAAATAAACTCTTTAGCAAATATATTGAATATATTGTTTTAATTAACAGACTTTTTTCAGCCTTGATGCAAATTAGCAGCTACACCAAACACTGAAATATAAACTCAAATAAAAAGAAATATTAAGGTATAAGAACCGCCGAAAAAGAGACCAAAACTATACCGCAGTCCGGTAAAGTATCAATATCAAATATTATTTTACGGGAGGAAACAAAATGATACCAGGATTTAGAAATGAAGTGCCAACAGATTTTGCTGAAGAAACTAACAAAAACTTAATGCTGGAAGCAATTAAAAATGCAAAAAATGAATTTGGCCGTGAATATGAAATGGTGATCAGCGGCAGGAAAGTTAAAAGTAAAGATAAGCTTGCATCATTTAACCCATCAAATCCTGAGCAGGTGGTAGGTTATGCTTTTCAGGCCGATAAAGATCTGGCTGATCAGGCAATGCAATCAGCACTGCAGTCTTTTGAAGAATGGAAAAATGTAAACCCCGGCATACGTGCGCGTTACCTCTTTAAAGCCGCGGCATTAATGCGTAAATACAAAGCAGATTTAACTGCAGCAATAATTTTTGAAAACGGGAAAAATTGGACTGAAGCCGATGGGGATGTTGCAGAGGCAATTGACTTTTTAGATTTTTACGCAACACGCGCCCTGGAGTTAGCCGAAAGACAGCCTTTAACAAGGATTACCGGAGAAAATAACGAGTTGTATTATATTCCACTTGGAGTTGGCGTGATTATATCCCCCTGGAATTTCCCCCTTGCCATATTAACAGGCATGACCGTTGCTCCGCTGGTAATGGGGAACACAATTGTTCTCAAACCGGCCAGCAACACACCAGTGGTCGCTGCTAAATTTATGGAGATTATGGATGAGGCCGGAGTGCCGGATGGAGTAATTAACCTAGTATATGGCAGTGGCAGTGACATCGGACACTTCCTGGTCAGCCACCCCAAAACACGATTTATCAATTTTACAGGGTCAAAAGATGTCGGTCTTTTCATTATTAAAGAAGGAAGTAAAATTCAAGAAGGTCAAAAATGGATTAAACGCGTCAATGCCGAAATGGGAGGTAAAAACGCAATCATAGTCGACAGTGAAGCCAATTTAGATACAGCAGTTTCTTGTGTAATAGCTTCTGCTTTTGGTTACCAGGGACAAAAATGTTCGGCATGTTCACGGGCTATAGTCGACGAAAGCATTTATGAGTATTTCAAAGAACGGTTAATTGAAAAAACCAAATCCATAAAGATCGGACCGGCCGAAGATCAATATAACTATATGGGACCGCTTATAGATCAGGCGGCAGTCGATAAGTTTTTAAGCTATGTTGAAATAGGTAAAAAAGAAGGCAAAATTCTTTGTGGCGGGAACAAGTTAGATGAAAATAGTTATTATGTCGAACCAACTATATTCGATGGTATAGACCCGCTAGGTCGGCTGGCCCAGGAAGAAATATTTGCC
>PWSG01000293.1 GCA_003564055.1 Syntrophomonadaceae bacterium | reverse complement strand
TGCCCTTGATGATGGTGAAACCTATTACCTAAAAATAGATCAAGCATTTCGGGACACATTAATAACTTATATTTTCAGAAATCAAAAACAACAGTAAGCGCAGCTGAACATAAATGAAGCAGGGCAGCAGAGAAACAGGGCGGCAGGGAGGAAGCATTTTGTGATAAATAAAAAATGTATTGTTACCGGAGCAGCAGGTTTTATAGGGTCGCACCTTACAAGACGTTTGCTTGCAGAAGGCTGCCATGTAATCGGTATAGATTGCTTCACCGATTATTACGATCGTAAAATCAAGGATAATAATATTATGGATTTGGTTGATCATCCCTCGTTTAAAATAATTTCGCAAGATATCGTTGATATTGCGGATACAGGCCTTGAAAATGCAGGCGTGCAGTGGATTTTTCACCAGGCTGCCCAGGCAGGGGTGCGAGCAAGCTGGGGTGATGAGTTTACCCATTATACCCATCACAATGTTCTGTGTACTCAGCGCCTTTTAGAATGGGCTCGCCACTATAAACCTGAAAAAATTATCTATGCATCTTCTTCTTCCGTTTATGGTGATACAGGTAAGCTGCCGATGCATGAGGAAGATCTGCCCCGTCCTCTTTCTCCATATGGCGTGACCAAACTTGCGGGCGAACATCTTTGCAATTTATACGAGCAGAATTTTAATGTGCCCGTGGTTAGCCTGCGCTATTTTACAGTATATGGACCCGGGCAGCGCCCTGATATGGCTTTTCACCGCTTTATACGGGCGATACAATCGGGAAATGAACTGATTATCTACGGTAACGGTGAACAGACGCGTGATTTTACTTTTATAAGTGATATAGTAGAGGCAAATCTGGCTGCAGCCAAAGCGGAAAAAGTTTCTGGAAGGGTATATAACATTGGCGGGGGCAGCCGCATTTCAATAAATGGTGTGCTGGACATCTTAGGGCGGTTAACGGGCAGGGCAATAAATACCCGGCATGAACCTCTGCCGGCCGGTGACCCGCCGCATACCTATGCCGACACATCAAGGGCAAGGAAAGAGCTAAACTTTACTCCACAGGTATCCATTAAAGATGGCTTATCAAAAATGCTTAAAAGCTTTAATTTCGAAATATAATTTCGAAACACATTAATGAATTAAACATGTGTCCCGAAAATATTTTTGCGGGTGAAGTATAGAACGCAAAAAGCTCCGAGAATGGCAGCGATGAAAAAGGTAAGGCTAAAGTGAGCGGGCAGAAGGGCACGGGTCGAGCCTAAGATTAGCCCTGCCAGTAAAAAGGAAATAGCAGTCTGGTAGCGCCTGTAGAGGACAAGGAGGAGGCGGGCAAGGGCTAAAAGTCCAACCACAAAGCCGGCAGCGAGGAAGCTTAGTTTAAGCCAATTGAAGCTGCTGACGGCAATAATAACATCATTGTAAAGGTTCATAATGATCAATATTGCGCTTCCGGAAACTCCTGGAAGCAGCATTGTAGCGCTGGCCAGGGCTCCTCCGAGGAAAAAGTGCAGGTGGCCTCCTGGTGGGAAAATGGTAAATGTGCGTTCGGGCTCGCAGATTATAAACCAGGTAATGATAAAGCCTGTTATGCTAAGTATAAGGGGCCAGATATATTTTTTTATTGCACTGGCGGTGGGTAGCTTAACAAAGTCAACTCGGCAGCTTAAAACTGTAGGAATAGAAGCCAGAAGCATACCGAATAAAAAGGCCATGATTGCAACGGTGTACTGTTCGAGCAGGAAACTTATTACGCTAACCCCGGCAACAACTCCTGCAATGGCTCCAGCAAGCATGGGCAGGTAGGGCTTGATTCGCAGTGAAGAAATGTCTTCAAGGAATTGACGGTAAAACCCCAGGATTAAGATTACCGTCCCGGCGCTCAGGCCGGGCAAGATTAAAGCTACCCCGATGAATGCTCCCTGCAGCAGTTTTAAAGCCAAGGTTTTCTCCTTAATGAAATTAAATATTTTCTCTTTTAGATACAGTATGCTTCTGATAGACATAAAATATTTGCTCTTATTTTCTATTATCTTAAACATTATTATCTGCTATGCCTCTTGTTGTCAACACTTTCCTTGCGAACTACCCTTTATTAATAATGAAAAAGTGATATTATTGTATTTGGGTGATTGATTAAATATGGTTCAATTAAAAACTGTTCAATATGGAAGTGAAGTAAAAAAGATCGGGGTGATTGCTGACACCCACATACCGACGAGGGGCAGCTCTCTGCCCTCCGCGTTGTTTGAGATCTTTAGTGAGGTTCAGCTAATCCTTCACGCCGGTGACCTGGTCGATGAGAAAATTATTGATGAGCTCGAAGCTTTGGCCCCTGTGGAAGCAGTTGCCGGGAATATGGATCCGGTTCAACTGCAAACCCGTCTCGGACGGTTAAAATTAATTAAGATTGGCGAATTAAGTGTAGGCATGCTGCATGGAGATTTAGGTGGACGAAACATTAATTTTGAGCAGGCGAAGGATTTCTTTAAGCCTGAAAACCCCAGGGCTATCGTCTTTGGTCACCTGCACGAAGCGGTAAATAAAGATCATAACGGCACGCTTTTCTTTAATCCGGGTTCGCTAATTGATCCGCGCCGGTCCCCAAAACCTTCTTGTGGTTTCCTGCGTATAGTTGGCACGAAGGTTAGCGGTGAAATTAAATATTTGGACTGATAAATTTAAACGGGAGGCATAACGATGGACAAGGAAAAAGCAAATGAATTAAAAGAAAGGATTTCCAATGCGGCACAGGGGCAAAAACTGCCCTGTGAAAAGGCTTTTGCAATTGCTTCTGAGTTAAACTGTGATGTTTCAGATGTTGGTAAAACCTGTAACGAGTCAGGGATTAAGATAATTGGCTGTCAGCTGGGTTGCTTCTAACCCTTTGCCCCATAAAGCTGCAAATAGTGCCAAGAAAACGAGAAAATAAAAGAAATAAAGAGCATAGCGGCAAATTAAAGCATTAATTACAATACAGGCCGCATTTTGACCTGCAGCTAAGTTTGCCCGTCCTCGACCTATGCAGTATTATTATATACGGCATTATTAGCACTCAACCATAGAGAGTGCTGCTAAAGCTAAATATTGTAATATTTCTCAGGAAAAGGAGGCAGGCTGAATGAACCTCAAACCATTAGCAGACAGGGTTGTTGTCAAAGTGTTGGAGGCAGAAGAAAAGACAGCCAGTGGTATTGTTTTGCCCGACAAGGCGAAAGAAAAACCGCAGGAAGGGGAAGTAAAGGCAGTTGGTACAGGGAAGGTGCTTGATAACGGCACCAAGTTGGAGATGGAAGTAAAAGTAGGAGATAAGGTTATATTCTCACGCTATGCGGGAACTGAAGTAAAAGTAGATGGTGAAGAATACCTGATTTTACGCCAGGATGATATTTTGGCCTTAATGTAATTTATTCAGGGAAATTAGCTTGATTAGCACGAAGGAGGTTAATAAATATGGCAAAACAGATTATTTATAATGAAGAAGCGCGTCGTGCGCTGGAAAGAGGAGTTAACCAGCTGGCGAGCACTGTAATTGTAACACTTGGGCCTAAGGGCCGTAATGTTGTTTTAGACAAAAAATTTGGTTCTCCACAGATTACTAACGATGGTGTAACGATCGCCCGCGAAATTGACCTGGAAGATCCATTTGAAAACATGGGTGCACAGCTGGTTAAAGAAGTGGCCACAAAGACCAACGATATCGCCGGAGACGGCACAACCACAGCAACACTGCTGGCCCAGGCTATAATTCGCGATGGGCTGAAAAATGTTGCGGCCGGGGCTAACCCGATGATTATGAAACGCGGTATAGATAAGGCTGTTAACGTGGCTCTTAAAGAGCTGGAAAATATGAGCCAGCCGGTAGAAACTAAAGAAGATATTTCTCAGGTTGCCGCGATATCTGCTGCTGATGAAGCAATTGGTGAGTTAATTGCCGAATCGATGGAAAAGGTTGGCAAAGACGGTGTAATTACAGTTGAAGAGTCAAAGGGTTTTACTACTGATTTGAAAGTAGTAGAAGGTATGCAGTTTGACCGCGGTTACATATCTCCTTACATGGTAACCGATACAGAGAAGATGGAAGCAGTGTTGGAAGAACCTTTCATCCTCCTAACCGACCGCAAGGTAAGCAATATTCATGACCTGCTGCCGCTGCTCGAAAAGATTGTCCAGCAGGGCAAGTCACTGATGCTTATTGCTGAAGATGTTGAAGGCGAAGCGCTGGCCACACTTGTAGTAAATAAGCTGCGCGGAACATTTACCTGCGTTGCAGTTAAAGCTCCCGGGTTTGGCGATCGCCGTAAAGCAATGCTTGAAGATATTGCTATTTTGACCGGCGGTGAAGTCGTATCTGAAGACCTTGGTATTGAAATGAAAAATGTCAATATCGAAATGCTCGGTCGCGCACGCCAGGTTCGCATAAGCAAAGAAGAGACTGTAATTGTTGACGGTTTTGGTGATAGCGAGACAATTAAAAAGAGGATTTCGCAGATCAGGACCCAGATTGAAGATACTACTTCGGATTTTGATCGCGAAAAACTGCAGGAACGTCTGGCTAAACTGGCCGGCGGTGTAGCGGTAATTGAAGTTGGAGCTGCAACTGAAACTGAATTAAAAGAGAAAAAACTGCGCATTGAGGACGCACTTTCAGCAACCCGTGCCGCTGTTGAAGAAGGTATTGTTCCCGGTGGCGGGATTGCTTACTTAAATGTAGCAAAAGGCTTTGACAGTCTTGAGAAAGAGTTATCCGGAGACGAAGCAACCGGCATGATTATAGTGAAGCGGGCCTTAGAAGATCCGGTTCGGGTAATTGCAGATAATGCTGGTGCAGAAGGTTCTGTCGTTGTAGAGAAAATCAAGTCGATGGAAGAAGGAACTGGTTTCAATGCGGCAACCGGCGTCTTTGAGAATATGATTAAGGCCGGTATTGTCGACCCTGCTAAAGTAGCCCGTTCTGCTATCCAGAATTCAGCAAGCATCTCCGCATTATTCCTTACTACTGAAGCAGTAGTCACCGACGCACCTGAAGAAGAAGGCGGAGGTATGCCAGGCGGAATGCCCGGTGGAGGAATGGGCGGCGGGATGCCGATGATGTAAGAACAGACTTGCTCCATGTTTTAAAGAATCAAGATATAATTAAGCCCTCTGTTTATAGATGCAGGGGGCTTTTTTAAAGTCTCGAAATTGTTTAGCGGTCGAAGTAGATGTTTTTTCCTGTTGCTGAAATGGGCACACCGATTGCAGCCTCTCCTTCGATCATGTTTAGGCGCAGGGCGGCGACAACCCAGGGTGTTAAGTGATAGAAAAAATAATTAATCAATGTGTCCCGAAATTACTTGAACTTTTTAGATTTATTTTGTCGTTTTGAAGGATTATCCTTCTTTGCGGCGAAAATAATATTTGTTGATTAGAAGAAAGAACGCAAAACCGCTATGGTTTCAGGGAGAAAATTAAATAAACTTTATCGTTAAAAATATTATTTTAACGAGGGAAAGTGTGCCTAGGGTTCCGCCAGATGCACTACGGGGTATTTGGGCTGGTCCGAGTGGCACAGGCATCCATAAGGTGATCCGGTTTTTTTTGGTGCCACACCGAAGGGATAAAAGCCCAGGCGGGTAGGTTTCGCTCGATGCCTATCTGTTTGGGTTTTATTTATTCCGGGGGGTGATATAAAAACTGCAAAGATACTTTAAACCCGATTCATAAAAAG
>PWSG01000195.1 GCA_003564055.1 Syntrophomonadaceae bacterium | reverse complement strand
TTTCCGGAAAGATATGAACATGGCAGTCCCAGAGTGGTCGGGGAACTCTTTTGATATTTTGCAGAGTCTAAAAATTCCTTTCTGATTAAAACTTATAAGCTTTAAGCTTAAGTATACCATACAGGGACAAGGGGTGAGTAACAATGGCTGCCGGTGTAACGGACATTCCGGGGGTTAAGGTTGGACTGATTTCTGATAGCAAGGCTGCGACCGGTGTCACCGTAATCCTGGTTGAAGAAGGTGCCCGGGCTGCTGTTGAAGTTCGAGGTTCTGCCTCGGGAACAAGGGAAACCGATTTGCTGCGCCCGGGACAGCTGGTTGGAGATATTCAGGCAGTTGTTTTAGCAGGGGGCAGTGCTTTTGGGCTTGATGCCGCTTCAGGTGTCGCCGCCTATCTTGAAGAAATAGGGCGCGGCTTCCCGGCCGGAAATTTTTTTATACCGATTATTCCTGCCGCTGTCCTTTTTGATTTATTTATTGGCGATGGCAGCATTCGTCCTGGCGCAGATATGGGATACCAGGCCTGTATAGCCGCTTCTGCTGATCCTGTCAGTGAAGGGTCTGTAGGTGCAGGAACAGGGGCAACAGTTGGTAAAATTTACGGCACCTCACAATCAATAAAGTCAGGACAGGGATCTGCAGCTGTTCGGAATGGAGAATTAATTGTTGCCGCCCTTGTTGCTGTTAATGCGTTTGGTGATATTTATAATCAAAAAGGTAACCTGTTGGCCGGACCTCGCAATCCGGAAACCGGAAATATGGATTTTACTACCGAAGTACTGGCAAAAATGAGGTCCGGAGGGTTTTTCGGCAATACTACGCTGGGTGTAATAGTCACAAACGCCTCTTTCGACAGCACAGCACTTACCAAGGTCTGCCAGCTTGCCCAGGACGGATTGGCTCGATCGATCTGGCCTGTCCATACCATGTGGGATGGGGATACCGTCTTTGCATTATCAAAAGGTGATTTAACAGCAGATGTAAACCTGGTTGGCTTGATGGCAGCAGAAGCAATTTCTTTAGCTATTGAAAGAGCAGTGGTTAAAGCGACCTCGCTTGGTGGAATACCATCCATATCGGATTTGGGATCTTAAGCGGGAAAAATTTGTGAATTACTGAACTTCAAAGCAGGAATTATGACATAAATGTTGAAAGTAATATCTTGTCTGCGTAAATGAAGTATGAAGAAAGGCCAAAATATTCATAACAAGGAGGTTGTTTTAATGGCATTAGATCCGACCAAACATGCCGATTGGGAAATTGCCGAAGATGCAGAATCAAACATGAAAAAGGTTTATCAGCTGGCAGAGGAGCTTAAACTTGAAGAAGAAGAGCTTTTACCCCACGGCCACTATGTAGCCAAGGTTGACTACAAGAAGGTGTTAGACAGGAAAAAAGACAGGCCTGACGGCAAGTACATTGATGTTACAGCGATTACACCTACTCCTCTGGGCGAAGGAAAATCAACTTCAACCATGGGTTTGACCCAGGGTATGGGTAAGCTGGGCAAAAATGTACTGGCCACCATTCGCCAGCCTTCCGGCGGACCGACCATGAATGTGAAAGGTTCAGCTGCCGGTGGTGGTCTGGCCCAGTGTGTCCCCCTTACTCCTTTCTCTCTCGGTTTAACCGGAGATATTAACGCGATCATGAATGCTCATAACCTGGGAATGGTCGCCCTGAATTCTCGTTTACAGCATGAAGCTAATTCAACCGATGCATTTCTGGAGCGCAGTGGTCTGAAGCGTTTAAACATTGACCCCAAAAATGTATCAATGAACTGGATTATCGACTTTTGTGCCCAGGGTCTGCGCAACATCATTATGGGCCTCGGAGGAAGAAAAGACGGTTTCATGATGAGCTCTGGTTTTAATATTGCCGTATCATCAGAGGTTATGGCTATTCTTGCCGTCGCAAACGACTTAAAAGATATGCGAGAAAGAATGGGTAAAATTGTTGTTGCCTACGATCAAAGAGGCAACCCGGTAACCACTGAAGACCTTGATGTTGCGGGTGCCATGACTGCCTGGATGGTTGAGGCAATTAACCCGAACCTGATGCAGACCATTGAAGGACAGCCGGTATTTGTTCATGCCGGTCCTTTTGCCAATATTGCAATTGGCCAGTCTTCGATCGTTGCAGACCGTGTAGGCCTGAAGCTGAGCGACTATGTCATTACCGAGTCTGGCTTCGCTGCCGATATCGGTTTTGAGAAGTTTTGGAACCTGAAATGCCGCATGTCCGGCCTGAAACCGGATTGCGCCGTGATCGTTGCTACAATTCGTGCCCTGAAGTGCCACGGTGGCGCTCCGGTACCGAAGCCGGGACAGCCGCTTGATCCCGCTTACAAGGGAGAAAATGTTGAGTGGGTTGAAAAAGGCTGTGCCAACTTGATTCACCACATTAACACCGTTAAAAAAGCTGGTATCAGCCCGGTGGTCTGCATTAACCACTTCTACACTGATACTGACAATGAAGTTAACGCTGTGCGCCGCCTTGCTGAAGAAGCAGGAGCCAGGGTTGCTCTCTCCAAGCACTGGCAGTATGGTGGAGAAGGCGCGAAGGAGTTTGCTGAAGCGGTTATTGAAGCCTGCGATGAAAAAACCGACTTTAAATTCCTCTATGAACTGGAAACTCCGCTGCGTGAGCGTATCGAATTGATTGCCAAGGAAGTATACGGTGCAGATGGTGTTGAATACTCAGCTGAAGCTCTTGAAAAGGCCAAGAAGATGGAAGCAGATCCCAAGATCCAGAAGATGGGTACCTGCATGGTTAAGACTCACCTCAGCTTGAGTGATAATCCAGCTCTGAAAGGTGTGCCTAAGGACTGGAAGCTTTTCATAAGGGATATCCTTACCTATGGCGGAGCTGATTTTGTAGTTCCTGTTGCCGGCGCTATCTCGCTGATGCCCGGCACCGCTGCCAACCCTGCTTACCGTAAGGTTGACGTTGACACTGAAACCGGTAAAGTACAGGGTTTATTCTAAAACTGTATTTGCCTTAACCGGTAAGTTGATCATTAAAAAGGGACGCTGTCAGGCGTCCCTTTTATAATGGTGCGTCCGGCATGTGTGGCAGTACTTATATCCTCAAAGTTGCCACTTTTAGAGAAACAAAAGTCGGCAATAAACTTGCCAGGTGTTATTTCTCTTTATTTATGATTGTTTTTGCCAACCGGAAGGCAAAAAAAGTTTTACTTCAGGTGGTGCATTTCGGTTTGAAAGTAGATCCTGCACTGTTTTATTAATTCCAGGAATTAGCAGTTCAGAGGCAATGTCGAAAAGGGGAATTAAAACAAAATCACGTTCTGCCAGGCGGGGATGTGGAAGCTCAAGGTTGGCAGTCTTGATCACAGAATCGTTATAAACCAGGAGATCGAGGTCAATAAGACGCGGTCCCCACCTTTCTTGTCGCACTCTTCCCAGCCTGTCTTCAATTTTCAGCATTATTGAGAGAAGTTCTTCCGGAGGCAGCGTTGTTTTTAATATTGCACAGGCATTAAGAAAAGGACCCTGCCTGGGGCCACCCAGAGGAGAAGTTTCATAAACGGGGGACACAGTATTTACAGCTATGTTTTCCCTGGTGCCAAGCATTGTCAGGGCTGCCTTTAAGTTTTCCAAGCGATTTCCCAGGTTTGAACCCAACCCTATATAGGCACTTATGATCATAATAGAAGCCTCCTGACCGTTCCCAGGCTACTTTACACGAGTGACAATTACACTTACACCACCCTGAACTCCGGGTATTGGCGGGTTAGGTTTGCAGATCTCAACAGTAACCTCTGTTACCCCGCTAATTAATAATAATTTATCGCCAATGCGACAGGCAAGAGTTTCCAGTAAGCGGCACGATTGACCATACATAACGTCTTCGACTATCGAAACAGCAGTGCGATAGTCTGGTACCTGGTCGATTTGATCATTTTTATGCGCGGACAGATCAACTCCTAATTCAAGGGAAATCTGAAACTCCTGGCCCAGGGTTTGTTCTTCTAAAAGAACCCCATGATAGCCAAAGCATACTATTTTTTCAACAACGATGCGATCCATTTGGTTTACCTCCGAATCATGGCATCAGTCATAACAGAAACTCTCTTCATTTGCATAACATCATGGACTCTTACTATATCGGCTCCTGCAACTATACCGTAAGCAACTGTTGCGGCAGTGCCTTCAAGACGTTCTTCGACAGCCAAATCAAGCGTTTTCCCAATCATCGATTTTCGAGATGTTCCAAGCAATAAAGGATATCCAAGGCTGCATAGGCTCCTAAGGTGCAGCATAACTTCCAGATTTTGTTCAAGTGTTTTACCGAATCCAATACCGGGATCTATAATTATCTTACTGTCATCTATACCAGAACGGTGTGCTAGATCTAACGATTCTTGCAATTCAGCAACTATGTTTGGGATCAAATCTTTATAATCAGTGCTGTGTCGGTTATGCATCAGGCATACAGGAACATCATAATGGGCAGCCACTTTGCCGATTTCACTGTCTTTTTTCAGGCCCCACACGTCATTTAGCATTTCAACTCCACATTCGAGGGCTTGTTCTGCTACAGCTGCTTTATAAGTATCAATAGAAATAGGAAGTTTAAAATTATTATCTTTTTTCAAGGCTTTAATTACAGGCATGACTCGTTTTAACTCTTCATCAACAGTAATCTGCCGTGAACCTGGTCTTGTTGATTCACCACCTATGTCAATTATATCAGCACCTTCTTCAGCTATTTTGTAGGCCTGGGAAAGGGCTTTTTCAAGGTGGTCAAACCTGCCGCCGTCAGAAAAGGAGTCGGGCGTAACGTTAAGGATACCCATAATCAGGGTTTTGCTGCCAAGGAAATAATTATGGTTGCCGAGCGTGATTTTTCCAGTCGGTTTTTTCAACAACTTTTGAAGTGCATAGTGCAGTACAGAGCCAAGTTCTCCGGCTTTACCTTCATGTTGTTTTAAATTATCAGATATTGTTATAAGTTCTAATTCAGATCCGGAAATCACGAGATCTGTTATTTCATTAAACATGGCTTTGCTTTCAGGAAAAACAACTGTTACCTTTTTTGAATCAGCCAGGCTTTTAAGCGAGGGCAGAAGCTTTACAGGAACATCGCACAGTTTAAACGCATAATCAGTGCTGTCTCTTAAAAATTGTTCTTTTTCCAATTGATTCAAACCCATTACAGGGAGTACATTTTTGATTGAAAAAAAATCATAGTGAACGGCCTGCATAATATCACCCCGGGGCATTTAATATAGAATTGTATTCTTATTTGGTTGTTGATCAAGTTTAAAGCATTTTTCACGTGTCTTACAGCAAAAACAAAGGCGTGCCAGGCTGTCAGCCCTGCTTAGTGCTTTGCTGAGAGGTGAATGATGCTCACGGCTGCCTGATTTTTTACGATGCTGTGCAATTGCCCTTTGAATTAACTTACTCTCCGCTATAGAATAACCAGCTTCTGAAAGAATTGTTTCAGCAAGTTCCGCACTTTTTTTCGCATGGTCTGTGCCGTCAATATATTCAAACCAGCGGCCGATATCGTGAAGCAGCCCTGCTGCGTAAGCCATTTCCCGGGATATAAATAGAGATCCGTTTTCAAGCAGTAAGATATAAGTTAATCGGGCTACCGCTAACAAATGCTCAAAATGATGTTTGCAAAAGAGACGATTCTTTTCCTCGTGCAGGTTGTTCTTCAGGGAAATTATGTAATC
>PWSG01000262.1 GCA_003564055.1 Syntrophomonadaceae bacterium | reverse complement strand
GAGTATCGTTATTTTCGTTTTCTGCGCTGATCAGGGGATTAAGATCAATTAAATCAATATAGCCATCTTTGTCACATACCACTGCAAGATAAGGATGCCCTGCAAAAATGAGGTGTTCAACACGCATCGCCACTTCCCAGCTCCTGTATTCAAGACCATCCCGATCCACCAGCATCATTTGAGTATAATCTTCCTTAAAGTGCCGCCAGGAGCTGGTAATGATATGCTGACCGTCAGCGGTAAAAGAGAAAAGGGAACCATCTGCAATCCTTTTCATCCAAAGCAAGCCTTCAGCCAGGTCAAAATAATAAAGGTTTTCATCTGCACCTTCCCTGCTGCCGTAAACCAGTAGACGATTGAAGTTCTGGGGATTAAAAAGAACCTTATCTGCCTCAAAAGGAAGGTTTGTAGACCACATTGGATATCCAAGCGAATCATAAACAGTAACCTCGCTGCCCTCAAGAGCAGCCAAACGGCTGCCGTGTCTAGAAACGGCCGCAAGGATCTGGCCTTCATAGGACCATAGTTCCTCACCTTGCAGGTCAACAGCTGTAATAACAGGAACATCTTCTTCAAAAGAAGTATAATATGTAGTTGCCTGCTCAAGATATTCACTGGTCAAATAAAGGTTTATAACAGGCCTGGTTTCAATGCTCCACTTAAGAACACCATCACGATTAAAGAAATCCAAATGGTACAAATCCTTTGCAGGCTGCGAACGGGCAACAGCAATCCAGTTTGCATTGGGTGATAGAGCAATCAAATCCACAGGACTTCCATCGTTATCCCAGTAAAAATCCAGGTCAGTAGAAGTAAAATGAAAGCTTCCGCCTTCTGTACCGATTGCAGCGTAATTACCGCATGATGAAATCTTGGCCTGCCTAGGTGGAGTGGCAAATATTTTTTCCCAGTTTAGTTTGCGGTCCCTGCTAATCAGGCTCACCACTTTATTATCTGAACTGAACAAGATGTTGTTAAGAGCATGATCTACGCTTATATCATAGATCTCAGCGCTGGAAAACCATAAATCATAGAGGTCTTCACCATGCCTGTCAGCCTGGGGATCAACAGTAATAGCTGTGCTTTCAGAAGCCGGCAAAAACTTTATGGTAAATTGAAATAATCCGCCGAGAATAAAAACACAGGCCAATGCTACTATATAATGGTAAGGTTGAATTTTTTTCATTATAATACCCCCAGGCTTCAAAGCCAGAGTGTCGATATTGTAACATATTGAAATCACAAAATATTAAATAACCATTAAAAGAAATTAATTTTCTTTAACATGCTTAATCTTCGGCAAGGGGAAGGGCGAAGTAAAAGCAGCTGCCTTTACCTTCCTCACTTTCAACCCAGACCCGACCGCCATGCTTGGCAACAATCTCACTTACAATGGCTAAGCCAAGGCCTGTACCGCCGCCTGATCGCGCTCGGGCCCGGTCGACCCTGAAAAATCTTTCAAAGATATAATTCAAATCTTCCTCAGGTATTCCGCACCCCGTATCTTCAACCTTAGCAATGGCTTCACCTATTTCAATATAAAGTGAAACTGTTACTTTGCCTCCAGCCTGAGTGTAATTAAGGGCATTGTCTAAAAGATTGCTAATTACCTGGCGCAGCTGAAGCGGAGCACCGTAAATGTAACAGTCTTGATCTGGAATATTATCATTTAGTTCTACCTCTGCATGAGAAAAACGATACTGATATTCACCAAGCATGTCATTTAGAAGTTGGTTTAAGGTAACTATTTCCATTTCAATTTCATTCTTATCCAACTTGGAGAGCTCAAGAAGATCGTTGACCAGGGCAGTAAGGCGATCAACCTCATCATCAAGGTCTTCGATAAATTCCCTTTGCTGTTCAGGTTCCATTTCATGTTCTTTTAAAGACTTGGTTAAAAGATTCATAGTAGTAAGCGGTGTCCGTACCTCGTGAGCAACATCGGCGGCAAATTTTTTCAGATTGCTGGTGTAGTAGTTAAGGCGCTTTGCCATTATATTAAACTGTTCAGCCAGGCGGCCTATTTCATCAGTTGATGAAACTTCAATATGCTGATCCAGTTTGCCTTCTGCCATTTTTCTTGCAGCTGTAGTCAGGCTTTCAATCGGCCCGGTAAAGCGCCTGGCCAGTAAAGCAGAGCCGCCACCTACTACGGCCATGGCAATAACTGTTGCTAAAAAGAGAAACCGCCGAATATCATTAAGAGTCTGGTACACTTCTTCCAAAGAAGCTGCCAGAAATACGACTCCTGTAACACTTTCGTTTTCTTCTACTACCGGAACAGCCACCTGCATAACCTGGTGCTCAATTCTCTCGCTGTAGCCAATCCTGCTGCTGACGTTACCGTCAAGAGCCGCAAAGACATCTTCATGTTCAAGGTACTGGTTCAGCATTCCCCCTACCCTGATAGAATCCCCTACAACCAGGCCCTGCTGATCGGTAAAAAGAACCCTGGCCTGAGCCTGCCTGCTCATGTCTTCGGCAAGCGAGCTAAGCCTGACCGAGTCAATCTGACCACGAAGATGCCCGACAACAAAGTCAGAAGCAAGAAATCCTGATCTAACAAGGGTATCCTCAAAGTTACTCATATAATAACGTTCCAGGGTGCTGTATAAAAACAGGCTGATTATAATCATAACCGCCAGGATAACTGCCAGAAAGGTAGCTGTCAGGCGGAAACGGATGCTGTAAAACCTGCTCATTAAATGTCCTCCCTGATTTTATAACCCGTTCCCCATACTGTTATAAGCATTTCAGGGTTGGCCGGATCTCTTTCGATTTTTTCTCTCAGGTGCCTGATGTGGACATCTACAGTCCGGACATCACCATAGTAATCATAGCCCCAGACCTCTTCCAGCAGCTGTTCACGTGAATAAACATTGCCTGCGTTAGTTGCTAAAAAACTTAACAGGGCAAACTCTTTAGAAGTAAGGTTAATTTCCTGCTCTCCAATCCGAGCTCTGTGCTGTAATAAATCAACCTGCAGGCTGCCTACATTGATCAACTTTTTCGCTTCTTCCCTGCGAGCAGCGCTCCGCCGTAAAATTGCCTTTATACGGGCCACAAGCTCCCTTGAATTAAAAGGTTTTGTCAGGTAGTCGTCAGCACCAAGCTCAAGCCCCAAAACTTTATCTATATCTTCGCTGCGGGCGGTAAGCATTATTATTGGAACTTCAAGTTTTTTACGAATCTGGCGGCACACATCAAATCCGTCAACTTCAGGCAGCATCAGGTCAAGGACCACTATATCAGGTTTTAAATCAAAAACTTTATTAAGCGCTTCCTCTCCGTCATAAGCCTGCTCAACACGAAACCCTTCTTTTTCAAGGTTAAAGGAAAGCGCTTTAACCAGTGTTTTTTCGTCATCTACCACCAGCACTAATTCATTACTCACTTTTTATCCCCCCTTAGGGTCACCATGATAGTATTTCATTACTTCTTTAAAATCTTCCCAAACCGGTTTCTTTTTGCCAGGATCACGCAAAAGAGCTGCCGGATGAAAAGTGGCTATATAACGGATCCCTTCTTTTTCATGCCACTGCCCGCGTACGCGTGTTATGAAAGAATTTTTATCGATAATTGTGCGCGTGGCAAGTGCGCCAAGGCAAATAACTATTTCTGGTTTTATGAGGTTAAACTGTTCGGCAAGATAGGAACTGCATGCATCAACTTCAGCCTGCACCGGGGTACGATTACCGGGAGGCCTGCATTTCACCACATTAGTTATGTAAACTGCCTCTCTTGGAATCTCGGCCGCCTCCAGAATGCGGCTTAATAACTGTCCGGCTCTTCCAACAAAAGGCTTCCCGATACGATCTTCATCTCCACCCGGCCCTTCTCCTACCAGCATCAGGCGGGCCTCAGGGTTGCCATCGCCGAAAACTACCTGATTGCATCCACCGCGCAATCCGCAGCGTGAACAAACAAGCGCTTGCTGCTCAAGTTTACGAAGCATCTCAACATCTTTTTCCTGCCGGGAAGAATCCGCATTGCTATTTCCCTGCAGTGCATCCAGTAAAGACTTCTGTTTCTCTGCTATCGTTCTCACCTCATAATTTTTTATTATTCAGGTGGCGCATGCATTAAAGACTGACGCCTTTGGAAACGTTCTTCGGCCAAATCCATTAGTCTTTTAACCAGGGTACCGTAGCTTACCCCGCTCGCTTCCCATAGCTTTGAGTACATGCTGATACTCGTAAAACCGGGCATTGTGTTTATTTCATTAACTATAACCGCATCATTAGCTGTATTGACAAAAAAATCAACCCGGGCCAGGCCGCTGGCTTCTACGGCCCGAAAAGACTTTAGAGAGTATTCTTTGAGCAGCTGCTCCAAGGTTGGTCCCAGCTCTACAGGAACAACCAGGGTGGAACGGTCATCAATATATTTGGCCCTGTAGTCATAAAAATCGTTGCAGGGGATAACTTCACCTGGACGGGAAACTTTGGCATCAGAATTGCCCAATACCGCACATTCTACTTCCCTGCCTTCAATATATTCCTCAATGACAACTTTTTCGTCGTACAGCAAGGCTTCTTCTACTGCAGGAGCAAGCTCTTCAGGCTCGCAGACTTTTGATATACCCACACTTGACCCAAGGTTGGCCGGCTTGACAAAACAGGGAAAACCAATATCTTTGGCAGCTTTTTCCTGCCAGCTGTTCCTCCGGTCACTCCACTGGCTGCGGTAAAAATATAGAAAATGGGCCACAGGGAGCCCGGCCTGAGCAAATAATATTTTCATAACTACCTTATCCATCCCTGTGCTGGAAGCAAGCACTCCGGATCCGACATAAGGAATACCGGCCATTTCAAGCAAACCCTGAATCGTTCCATCTTCACCATAGGTTCCATGCAGGACAGGAAAAACCATGTCAAGGGGCTGAAACCACCAGTCCTTTTCCGGTGAACCGGATTGAACAAGCAGGCCGGGATTCATCGGGTCAGTTAAAAATGCTGTTTTGAAAGCTTCTCCGGGCTCTCTTTGTTCCCAGAGTGAAAGCCAGACATCCGGACCGGTTAGCCATAACCCTTCCCTGGTGATCCCAACCGGGATTACATCATACTTCTCGGTATCAATTGCTTCCATGATCGAAGCAGCTGAGCGAAGCGATACAACATGTTCTCCGGATCTGCCCCCAAAAATTACTGCGACTTTTTTACGCTCCATCAACAGTTTTCCTCTCCACCTTCAGCACTATTTTATTTCCAAAAGCCTTGTTTTACCTGACAAATCCTTAGGTTTCTTAGATTATATCATACTTGCCGGATCAAAAAAGGGAGCCCCTGGCACTTGTAATCCAGGTCAATTCAATATAAGGTTAGCATATACAAATAAGCGCGGGATATCGCAATCAAGACAACGGGAATGTTGATTATGCAAATACCAGTTGTAATGTTAGGCGCAAACTTTTACACGGCACTTGGTGCAATTCGTACCCTGGGCCGACATGGCGTACCGGTTTATGCTTTGGATTACCATTTTCCAACAGCTTATGCGCTGTCTTCAAAATACGTGACACGAAAAATAAAGTGCCCCAACGTAAATATTGATGAAGCTGGCCTGGCCCGCTTTTTAATCGAACTGGGCAAAGATTTTGGAAAGCGCCCCGTGCTCATGTCCAGCGCTGATAATTACGCCCTGCTAATCTCCCGCTACGCAGAAAAGCTTTCCCCTTATTATATTTTTCCCAGCACAAGAAACAACCTGCTGGAAAAAATAATTGATAAAAAAGG
>PWSG01000215.1 GCA_003564055.1 Syntrophomonadaceae bacterium | reverse complement strand
TAAATGCAGTTGCTCCCAGCATGGTCAAGACAGGTTTCAGTGCTCCTTTCTGGTCTAATGATGACATTTGCAAACAAATTATAAAAGATATTCCCCTGGGCAGATTAGCCGAAACAGAAGATATTATTCACCCTGTTCTATTCTTCTGTTCAAGCGGTGCTGGCTTTATTACCGGTCAGGTACTTGCCGTTGACGGTGGCGCAACAACCATGTAATAAGCAAGACAGATTTTGAATTAAGCTTATTTAATAAATTCACAAAAGAGGTTTCGTTACCACAGATACTTTAGCTTAAAGGTTTGTCAGGAAATGTGAAATTACACTTAGTCAGGAGTTGTTGAAATTGAAGCATAAAGAGATGCGCTGGGAAACAAAAGATGGTCTTCGCCTATTTGCCCAGAAGTGGGAACCGGAAAGTGAAGTGAAAAGCGTTATTTGTCTTGCACACGGGCATGGAGAACACAGCGGCCGCTATATCCACTGGGCTGAACGCCTGACCCAGTCCGGTTATGCCGTGATTACAGCGGACCTGCGCGGGCACGGCAGATCAGGGGGAAAGCGTGGACACACTCCTTCATTTGATCACTATAATGATGACATCAGCCTTTTACTCGAAGATGCAGCGCAAAGTTTTCCGGGAAAACCCTGCTTTCTTTACGGTCACAGTTTTGGCGGCATGTTAGCACTTTTTTACCTGATTCAGCGGCAACCACAGCTTAGCGGCGCAGTTATAACCAGCCCTAACCTGGGTGGTGCGATCATGGAACAAAGGTTTAAAGTAGCCATGGCCCGCATCCTTGGCTCAGTTATTCCTAGACTAGCCATACCCAGCGGCATTGAACAGGAAGCATTGTCCCGTGACAGGGCTGTAGTTGAAAATTACCGCCAGGATCCACTGGTTCACGATAAGGGCACGATGCGTATGGCCAAGGGGATTATTGCAACTATAGAATATATCTTCGAACACGCTAACGAGATAAACCTGCCAGTACTGATCATGCACGGCACGGGTGATCGCATATCTTATGCTGCTGAATCAGAGAAACTGGCAAGACTTATCCCGGGAGACTGTACATTTAAGTTATGGGAAGGCTATTATCACGAATTGCATAATGAACCGGAAAAAGACAAAGTTTTTTCTTACCTGGCAAAGTGGCTTAACAGCAATGTGTAAAAAAATTTTTTATATATCCTTTTAACCATGATTAAAACTGTTTTAAAAGTACATGGTTTTTGCAAACATGCTGATAGAAAGAAAACGTTGATTAATCATTAAGGTTTCTTTTTTCACCGGTTACCAGAAAAATGACTTCTTCCGCAATATTGGTGGCATGATCACCAATACGCTCCAGCCAGCGGCCGACAAAAAGCAGGTGAGTTGCCTGGGTAATTGTGCGCGGGTTTTCCATCATGATTGTCAGCAGTTCCCTGAAAATCTGACCGAAAAGTTTGTCCACCTCATCATCATCTGCTCCCACCGAAACTGCAAGATCTAAATCTTCACGCACATAAGCATCAAGCGATTCTTTGACCATCTTTTGGATTAGTACTGCCATCCTGGGGATATCGACAAGTGGCTTGATGAGAGGCTCATCTGCAATACGCAGGGTTATCTTGGCAATGCTGGTCGCATAATCTGCCATTCGCTCAAGATCATTAATCATTTTAAATAAGGTGGCAACCCTACGCAGATCCCTGGCCATTGGCTGCTGGGTAGCAATCACTTCCAGGCATTTTTCTTCTATTTCCTGTTCAAGATTATCTATAGTATCATCGGCTGTAATAACCGCTTGTGCCAATTCAAGATCCTGGTTTTTCAAAGCCTCAATGCAGCGGGCTATTGAATCCTCAACCAGGCTGCCCATCTGCTGCAGTTTCTCCTCCAGATGTTTCATCTTTTCTTCATAAACAACTTTGCGTTCTGTCGCATGTTCTGAACTACTCACTTTATATCTCTCCTTTAAGTGAAATCACACATTAACCGAACCGGCCGGTGATGTAATCTTCAGTTCTCTGGTCTTCAGGGTTGGTAAATAAACCGGAGGTCTTGCCCCACTCGATCATCTCACCCTGCAGGAAAAAGCCGGTGTAATCAGATATTCTTGCTGCCTGCTGCATATTGTGAGTAACAATAATGATAGTATAGTCGGTACAAAGATCCCTGATTAAATCTTCTATTCGCTGGGTTGCTATCGGATCGATAGCCGAGGTCGGCTCATCCATTAGCAGGATCCGCGGTTTAACGGCCAGGGCCCGGGCAATACATAGCCGCTGCTGCTGACCACCGGAAAGGGCTAAGGCCGGTTCATTTAAGCGGTCTTTAACTTCATCCCAGAGGGCTGCACCTTTAAGGCTGGTTTCCACAATTTCACTTAACACGGCCTTATCTTTTAGCCCATCTATGCGGGGACCATAGGCTATATTATCAAAAATACTTTTCGGGAAGGGATTCGGATGCTGGAAAACCATGCCCACTTTTTTTCTGAGGTTAACCACATCCGTATTTGGGGCATAGATATTTTCACCATGAATTGATACTTTACCCTCGAGCCTGGTCCCCGGAATTAAATCATTCATGCGGTTTAGAACCCTGAGGAAGGTGGATTTTCCACACCCGGAAGGGCCAATTAATGCGGCAACTCCTTTTTCCTGCACCTTAACTGAAACATTAAATAGGGCCTGAACCGAACCATAAAAAAAGTTCAGGTTTTCAACTTTTACCTCGCAGTATTCATTATCAACAAATTGTTTTGTTTTGGCCGGTTCAGGTTTGGAGGCTTCCTGAATCACGTTTTTATCAATCGCTACATTACTATTTGTCTTTAGCATTTTTATCAAGCTCCCCGGCCGGGAACTTTAAACACTCCCCTCATTTTAGATGTCAGAGACTAAAATTTCAGTTAGCCGGAAAAACAAACGTTAAACTGGCAATATCCTTATCTAATTAAAGTCCTTTAGCCACCCTGTCGCGGTAGCGTTTGCGCAGAAGCACCGCTGCCAGGTTAAGCAGGCAAACCAAGGCTAACAAAACCAATGCTGTACCGTAGGCAATGGGACGAACCTGGGATATGGCATGGTGCTGGGTCGACATAATGAATAGATGGTACGGCAGGGCCATAAACTGGCTCCTGATTGAGTCGGGCAGGTGAGGTAGGAAAAAGGCGGCTCCCGTTGCCAGGATTGGAGCGGTTTCTCCCGCAGCCCGGGCCAACCCAAGAATAGTGCCGGTAAGGATTCCGGGTATTGCCCGCGGCAGCACCACTGTCCTGACCACCTGCCAGCGGGTTGCCCCCAGGGCAAAAGACCCTTCACGATAAGCCCTGGGTACTGTTCTTAAAGCTTCTTCTGAAGCAGTAACTGTAACTGGCAGGGTCAGAAGACCCAGGGTAAAACCGGCAGCAATCAGGGATGGGCCGAAGCCAAATATTTTAACAAAAACAGCCATACCAAAAAGTCCGAATACGATCGAAGGCACACCAGCTAAATTTCGCACAGACATGCGCACCAGGCGGGTAAATTTACCCTGCACTGCGTATTCATTTAAGTAAATTGCCGCTCCAACACCTAAAGGAACGGCAAAGGCAATTGTAATCAGGGTGACATAGAAAGTACCAACGATGGCCGGGAATATGCCGCCTTCAGTCATACCGACCCGCGGTGGTTGGGTTAAGAACTCCCAGTTAATTACCCCGGCACCCTTGGAAACAATATCAAAAACTATAATGCCCAAAATGAATAGAACCAGGACCAAAGTCAGGCGAAGGGCCCAGAAACCAATTAACTCATGGCTGCGCCACTCAGATTTTTTCTTTTCAAAGACAATTCCTCTATCAAGCACTCCAGTTTTCATTTGCTAACCTCCGGCTTACGCTGGATTAAAATATCAGCAAGCAGGTTAACTGCAAATGTAATCAGGAATAGCAGCAACCCTGCCACAAAAAGCGCATGAAAATGTATGGAGTTAAAAACCACATCTCCAATATCTATTGCAATACCTGCACTCAGGGTCCTGACCGAATCGAGGAATGACTCCGGCCGGGCCACCATGTTGCCGGTTACCATTAAAACAGTCATTGTTTCCCCAATTGCCCGACCCATACCGAGCATGGCAGAGGCAGTAATCCCGGAAAAAGCCGCCGGGATGGTTATCTTCCAGATGGTCTGCCAGCGCGTCCCGCCCAGGGCCAGTGAAGCATGGCGGTATTCTTTCGGCACTGCGGTAATCGCATCTTCAGCCAGGGTGATTATTGTCGGTAACGCCATGATTCCTACCAGCAGGGCCCCGTTAAAGGCATTAAGACCGCTGTTTAAGTTAAAAGCCCTGGCAATCAGCGGGGCAAGGACCACCAGGCCAAAAAAAACGAGCACTACTGAGGGCACCCCTGCTAAGATCTCAACTATCGGCTTAAAAAACTCCCTTTCCCAGGGAGAGGCAATTTCAGCCAGGTAGGCCGCTGCTGCAACACCTACCGGCACTGCAAAGATCAAGGCTCCCAGCGTAACCATTAAGGTGCCGTAAATCATGTTAAGCAGGCTGTAAGTCGGCTCACCGTAAGCCCCTGGGTTCCACCTGTCTACAGCAAAAAAAGGACCAAGGCCCAGTTCAATCAAACCGGGCATGCTGTTGGAAAGTAAAATGTACAGAATGCCGACCAGGAATAAAATAATGGCCAGCCCGCAAAAAATGAATATGGCCCGCATCGCTTTCTCTGTAATGGATGCCAAATCTATCCCACCCTTTATCTTAATCGATTTACAGATATCTCTTTAAATAGCCCTGCAGCCGTTTACTAAAACAAGCTGCAGGGCTTTTATTATTATCCCTGCCTTATTTACTGCAGGGCGTTTTTATTGAATTCCCGGTCTGCTTCTGTAATCGGGTAAAACCCTTCATCGAGCACTATGCTCTGCCCGGCATCACTTACCTCGAAAAGCAGGTAGTCCAGCAGGGCACCTTCAGGTTTACCGGCCATATACTGGTAAAGGGGACGGGTCAAGGCATAATCGCCGCTGGTAACATTCTCCAGCACAGTAGGATCAAAAGCTTCCGAACTTTCATCTGCCGCAATATTTAGCGCTTTTACACCATCCTCATCAGCATAACCGATAGCTGCATAGCCAATTCCACCAGTGTCGCCGATGACAGCTTCAACAATATCTGAAGTGCCGGCCATATTACGCTTTCTTTCAGAATATTCGCCCTGGACAACCAGTTCCATGAAGAAAACATAGGTCCCGGAAGTACTCTGGCGACCGTAAAGAGTTATTTCCTGGTCTCCTCCACCAACCTCGGACCAGTTGGTTATTTCACCACGGTACATTGCTCCTACCTGGTCAACAGTTAGCTCTTCAACCGGGTTAGCATCATTTACCAGCACAGCAACCCCGTCCACAGCAAAACGGACAGCGTAAGGTTCTTCACCGTGATTGTCCCTGAGAGCATCTTCTTCTGTATCTCTCATCGGACGTGACGAATTAGCCACATCAATGTCACCGTCAATTAAAGAAGAAATGCCAACCCCGGAGCCACCACCGGTAACAGCGATAGAAACATGGGGGTTATCATTCATATATTCTTCCGCCAGCCTTGCTACGACGTTAACTTCGGAATCAGATCCGCCCAGCATTAATGATGCCTGCTCCTGGACAGCTTCTCCACTGTTTGTTTCTTCAGCTTCATCCACTTCTTCCACCGGCTCATTAGCCTGTTCTTCTGCCGGTCCACCGCATCCTGCTGCAATCATCACTGCAGCCAGTAAAAAAACTCCT
>PWSG01000161.1 GCA_003564055.1 Syntrophomonadaceae bacterium | reverse complement strand
TTAAAACCTTCCTGAAACAGGTGGGAAAGGTCGATCTGCAAACAGTTCAACGTTTTGCTGTAATAGTCGAGATCGTGAATATGCAATGCCCCTTCGTCGTGGGCACGGGCATATTCTTCCGGCAGCAGATTGCTTAAATAATACTGTTTACTGGCGGCTGTGGCTATCTGCAGCATCTTGGCTGAAGGAGAATTACTGACATTAGCGTTTTCGCGGCTGGTTTCTATGAGGATGTCTTTTACTACATCCATCAGCTCTGATTTGCCTTCGCGGATGCGTGTGCGCCGATCTCGGTAAAGAATGTATGCTTTAGCAGTCCGGGCGTGACCGTTTTCGATCAGAGCCACTTCTACGGCATCCTGAACTTCTTCCACCGAGGGTATTACCCCGTTTTGAGCAGCTTCTTCCAGACTTTTTATAACCTGCCTGGTCAGGTTTTCAGCAATCCCGCGGTCACTGCCGCCGACTGCCCTGGCTGCTTTAAAAATTGCATCTGTGATTTTTTCAGAGTTAAATGAAACTACCCGACCATCACGTTTGCGGATTTCAAAAAATTTGGTGGCAATGGTTGACTTTTTTTCTGCTTTAGCCGCTGCTGCGCCTTCGTTCATCAGTAAAACCCCCCTGGATTAGAAATTAGATTACATCCTTCAAATTTTAAGCTTAAATTCGCAGCTAAATCTTTTTTTATCATTTTCGTATTTTTAAATTGATTTAATAGTCTACTATGCTTTAGCCCTGCCTTTCGGCTTCTGACTCCTCGCTCCTGGCTCCTGCATCCTGACTCCTGATTTTTTTATCTGCTAACATTTCTTCCAGCTCGGTTTTAAATGTTTCAACATCTGGAAACTGGCGAAAGACAGAGGCAAAACGAACATAAGCTACCTCGTCAATAATGCGCAGTTTTTTTAATACAATATCACCAATTTTATCAGCCGTTACCTCTTTTGGATACCTGCTGCGCAGCTCCTGTTCCAGGTTCTGCACAACTTCTTCCCAGCAGGACAGGGGGATGTTTCTTTTCTGACCGGCCAGAACAAGACCTTTTAAAATTTTATTGGGATCGAAAAGTTCACGGCGGCCGTCGCGTTTCACAACAACAATAGGTTCTTCCTCTATTTTTTCCATGGTAGTAAAGCGGTTAGCGCAACTTACGCACTGGCGCCTGCGCCTGATTGCTGATAAATCCTGAGTTGAACGGGAATCAAGTACCCTGGTATCTATTTCTCCACAGTAGGGGCATTTCATTTTTAAAAGCTCTCCAATCAATATATTGCATTTTTTCTATTATAGAACACAATATATTGTGTGTAAACCCTTTATTTGCGATTTAAGAAATAATTATTGTAACCCAGGCATAGCCCGCTAAGCCGCAGGGGACGGTTCCATCGTCTCCGTTATTAAAGTTAAGAAAACAGAGGTCAGAAGCCAGATTGCTTAAAACGTTCGAACCGTCCCCATGGCGCCACTTATTATTCAACAAAGACAATAGGCTGAGTTACTATTTTTTTTTAAGAAGCGCGGCACCCGTAATATCTCGGGTGCCGCATCTGGAAAAACTTTTACTGGCTGCATTTTTTTGAAGTAATAGTGCCTGTCAAATAAAAATGATCTTATTTTAGTCCACAAGCTTACTCATTTACGATTTTTTCATCCTGATTCCAGCGGGACCAGGCCGGCGCATCTATATTTTCTCCACGTGAATATGCACTGCCGCCTACTGCAGCCAACTTAGGCCTTGAACCTTCTTCCCTGGCCTTAAAACCTGTGGCAATAACAGTAACCCTGACTTGATCCTGGCAGTTTTCATCGATTACTGCACCAAAGATAATGTTTGCCTCTGGATCGGCTACTTCTGCTATTATTTCTGCAGCCTCATTCACTTCATGGAGGCTGATGTCAGTGCCCCCGGTAACATTAATCAATACACCCAGGGCACCTTCAATTGATGTTTCCAGCAGAGGGCTGGTGGTCGCGGCTTTGGCGGCCTCTACAGTGCGGTTTTCACCGCTGCCCTGTCCAACACCCATAAGAGCCGGTCCTGTTTCTGACATAATCGTTCGCACATCGGCAAAATCAAGGTTGATCAGGCCGGGAACAGCAATCAGGTCGGAAATCCCCTGCACACCCTGCCTGAGAACATCGTCGGCGACCCTGAAAGCTTCCAATATGGGGGTTTTTTTCTCCACTACCTGCAGCAAACGATCATTGGGTATTGTAATTAAAGTATCAACTGAGTCTTTAAGAAAAACAGCGCCTTCTTCCGCCTGCTGCTTGCGCTTTCTACCCTCAAAAGAGAAAGGCTTGGTAACTACGCCAACAGTAAGGGCGCCCACCTTTTGAGCTACTTCCGCAATAATCGGAGCAGCCCCTGTTCCGGTCCCGCCGCCCATTCCTGCCGTAATAAAGACCATATCGGCGCCTTTTAACATTTGTTCTATTTCATCACGGCTTTCTTCTGCAGCTTTACGGCCAATTTCCGGATTTGCGCCCGCACCGAGCCCCTTGGTTAATTGTTCGCCGATCTGCAGTTTGGTTCCGGCATTGGCCAGGTAAAGAGCCTGGGCGTCAGTATTGACTGCACAAAAATCGACTCCCTGTAATCCTGCGGCAATCATTCTATTTACGGCATTACTGCCTCCACCGCCTATGCCAACTACTTTAATCGAAGCGTACTGTTCCATTTCAATATCAAACTCAATCATTAAAAGCACCTCCTGTTATTGGTATGCTCTTTTTAATCGACAATGTCGTATATCCAATCTTTAATCCTCTGCCAGATACCCGGCCCGCGTTTTTTAGTCGGCTTACCACGTTCCTGGATAAACATTCTCGGTTGATAGCGCTGAACATAATAAAGCAGCCCGACTACAGTCGAGTATGTCGGATTTTGAATACCGACCATTTCAAGCTCGGCCAGCCTGATTTGATCACTTTCAAAAAACTGGCGGGAAACCTCTACAATTCCTCTCATCGCAGAGACACCTCCATGCAATACTACTCCTGCCGGAGGCAAATACGGCCAACCCATTTTGATCATTTCTTCCCTTATTATCTGAAATATCTCCTGTACCCTCGGCTCTATAAATGATGTGAGCTCTCTTTCAGAAACCAGCCTGAGCTCATTGCTGCCTACAGTTTTGATTTCTATTTTCGGTTCGCTATCAGCAATTGACAGCAGAGCTGTACCATGCTCTTGCTTCAGTTCTTCCGCTTTAAGATGATTTATCCTCAGACCCGCAGCCAGGTCAGTGGTGATATGATCTCCACCGATTGGGGCCATCGCAATTTTCTGCAGCTTGCCATGCTGATAAAGCGCTATCTCTGTTGTCCCGCTGCCGATGTCAACCAGGAATACACCCAGATCCCTCTCATCCGGTGAAAGGAAAACCTCTGAATTTGCCATTGTCTGTAAAATTAGGCCGTTAATTGTTATACCGGCCCGATTTACACAGCGCAGAAGGTTATGCAGGGAAGTGATCAGGCTGCTTACAACCAGGGCATCAACCTCAAGCCTGACTCCAAGCATGCCAACCGGATCCCTGATCCCATCGAAGCCGTCAACTATGTATTCCCGGGGAATGATGTCAACTATTTCGCGATCCATGGGCAGGGCAACAACTTTCGCTGCCTGCATTACCCTTTCCAGGTCGTCTTCGCGAATCTCCCGATCTTCCGCAGTTACGGCTACCACACCCCGATTGTTGATCAGCTCCATGTTGAGACCTTTTAAACCGAGGTAAGCCGATTCAACTTTAAAACCGGCCATTCTTTCAGCTTCCTCAACTGCGGCGACAATGGATTCAACAGTTTTATCCAAATCGACAATTACGCCTTTACGCACCCCATCGGAAGGGCTCAGACCTAAACCGATAATATTCACAGTTCCATCGGGACGGGGTTCGCCAAGCCCAACCCTTACCTCAGCTGTGCCTACATCAATGCCGACAATGTAGTTTCTTTTAATCACTTTGTTTCCCCCTTACCCTTCCCAGCATGGTGCAAATACTACTAAAATATTCAACACATATCAACAATTTCCTTTTTTGTTTTTACGGATCCACCCCCTTTTGATCCGTCATAACAGAGCTGGAGAGAACCAGGCGGTTACCCGAACGAACATCCAGCCGGACTTTTGAGTTTTCAGCTAGATAAGGCATGCTCAATTCAACAAGTTCAAGTTTATTTTCCATTTTTCTGCTGTCGCCCAGCCAGATTTCCAGTTCTTCAGCCGTATATACAACAAGATTATAGCTTTCAGTAATATCGAGCTTTTCTATTTCAAATATTCTTTTTTCACTCCAGGCGCTGAAGAAATTACTGAGTGTTTTCCTTCTCACCTGGCAATCAAGGGGAAATCCAGGTATAACCAGCTTACCTTCAATTCCTTTAATTAAAGGGTAGCCATCTGGCTTTTCTGACTGGTAAGCAAAAGGCACGGTATTGGAATCCATAAGCCAGAATCCATCAGCGGTTATAATAAAACCCACCGGGCTTCTTTCATCGATTACTAACGATATTTTATCAGGCAGAATACGATTTATCTCAACGCTTTTTACAACCGGAAATTCATTCTTAATCCTTTCAGCAATTTTTTCTTCCCGGAGAAAAATTATGCTTTTTCCCTTCGATACTTGTCCAGCGAAAATTATTTCTTCCGCAGATATTTCACCTGCACCTTTCACCTCAATCTCGTTAATACGGAAATAGGTCTCTGCGTGACTAATAAGCAGGAAAATTGCCGCAAGCAAGGTCAACCTGAAGAGGAAACGAAGCGCCTTTTTCCAACGCGGCTGCTCACTGCGTTTTTTTAAAAGTTTTATATGATCGTTTTTTTGTTTCACCTGTTAACTCTCCTCACCGACAATTTTCACTTCAGGTTGAAGCTCTAACCCATATTCTTCCCTGGCTTTCTGCCTGACAGCATTGATCAGAGCAAGGATATCGGCTGCAGTAGCATGTCCGGTATTGACTATAAAGTTAGCATGCTTGCAGGAAACCTCGGCTCCGCCGATTTGCATTCCCTTGCAACCAATTTCTTCAATTATTTTTCCCGCCGGTTGATCTGGTATGTTCCGGAAAACTGATCCGGCACTGGGCAGATCGGGATGGCGGCTTTTGCGCTCGCTTAAAAAATGATCCATTAATTCTAATGCCTCATTGGAATTACCCTCTTTTAAATCCAGTTCTGCCTCTACAATTATTCCTTTACCAATCAGGTTGCTGGTACGATAGCTAAACGCAAGCTCTTTTTCCTCTAGCTTAATAACTTCCGCAACCGGTGAGACTAATTTAACCGACCGCACTCTTTCACCTATGTAACCGCCGAATGATCCCGCATTCATTATCAATGCCCCGCCCAGTGTTCCGGGTATGCCAACTGCAAATTCGATGCCCATTAAACCATGTTCTGCTGCTTTGCGAGCCAGGAAAGTCATCGGTGTGCCTGCTCCGGCTGTAAGCTGTTTGCCTTTGTTTTTAACATAGCTGAAAGCGGGCCCGATATTAATGACCAGTCCCCTGATACCTCCGTCCAGAACTAAAAGGTTGGTGCCGTTTCCGAATATGTAAACAGGCAGATTATGCTTCCTGCTGAAACGAACAATTTCTATCAGTTCATAAATATCAACCGGGCTGAGAAAATAATCTGCAGGGCCGCCCACCTGCCAGGAAGTATGTTCGGACATGGGTTCATTTTTCTTAATGCCCGCTTTTAATTTTTGTCCCAATTCCTGATCGATATTCATACTGAAACCTCCTGCAGGCACCGGTAAAGCCTTTT
>PWSG01000225.1 GCA_003564055.1 Syntrophomonadaceae bacterium | reverse complement strand
GTCAAAAACTCTTACCCGTCCTCTGCAAAAAATAAATCGAGCTGCCCTGGACATGGCTGCAGGTAAATTTAATTGCAAGATTGACGATGTGCCTGATGATGAAATTGGAGGATTAATAAAAACATTTAACTACTCTGTTGAGCAGGTTGAAAAAAATCTCGAGGAACAAAAGCGGTTGGATAAGTTGCGCCGCAACCTGGTGGCTAATGTTTCTCATGAATTGAAAGCCCCACTGGCTTCAGTACGCGGTTATTCCGAACTTATGCTGGACGGTTTAATAGATGAATCGGAAAAAGAAAAATACCTGAAGATAATTTTAGACAACTCGGTGCATCTCAGCAGGTTGGTTGATGATCTGATGACTCTATCTCATTTGGAAAGCGGGCAGTTATCCCTTGAACAGGAGGAAATATCAATTAAAAACCTGGCCAATTGGAGCCTTGAAAGTGTCTTTCCCCGTGGAGAAGCCAAAGGTATTAAGCTTTCTTTAGAAATCAAGGATGGCTTACCCACTTTTAAAGGTGATCAACATCGCCTGCATGAAGTTCTGGTTAACCTGCTCGAAAATGCTATAATGTTTACTCCTGCCGGAGGTGAGGTAAGGCTTGTAGTTTACCATCATAACTCTCAACTGGTAATGGAAGTTCAGGACACAGGGTGTGGCATAAACGAAGAAGAACTGCAAAATATTTTCGATCGGTTCTACAAGGTTGATAAGTCCCGCAGGCGTAGCACTAAAGGGTCAGGCCTTGGATTGGCAATTTCTAAGCAGCTGGTGGAATTGCACAAAGGAAAAATTGAAGTTGAAAGCTGCCCTGGCAAAGGCAGTATTTTTCGCGTTTTATTGCCAGTTTAGACTGAAGTATGTCTTTACAATGCTGTTGTTAAATATTATAATAAATTAATAGATAGACATTTATATTATAAGGTTATCTTGCTTAGTTAAAGAAGCTTTTTAAGCTAAAGTTAATGGGAGGGGTTTAATAGTGTCTGAATTATTGTTGCAGTCAACAATTATTGTATTCATTTATTTCTTTCTGTTTTTCCTTGTAGCTCAGATCATTCGTAATAATTCTATAGTTGATATGGGCTGGGGAGCAGGATTTGTTTTAGTTGCTTTAGCAACCCTCTTTATTCAGGGTGCATATATGGAAAGAAACCTGCTGCTTGCCCTGTTGATTACTATATGGGGAGGCAGGTTAACTTATTATATTGTCAGGCGCAACTGGGGTAAGCCTGAAGATTTTCGCTACGCTAAATGGCGCCGGGAATGGGGACGCTGGCTGGTGCCCCGGGCTTTTTTACAGGTTTTCATGCTTCAGGGTTTACTGATGCTGGTTATTGGCTATCCCATTATCCTGGTTAATGCCAATCCACAGCCCGGTTTAAATATTCTAGACTATTTAGGCCTTGCGGTTTGGATAATCGGCTTCTACTTTGAGTCGGTTAGTGATAAACAGATGGCCGAATTTAAAAAAGATCCTGCTAACAAGGGCCACATTATTAAAACAGGACTTTGGAAATATTCAAGGCATCCTAATTACTTTGGAGAAGCCACCATGTGGTGGGGAATTTTCCTGCTTTCCCTTTCTGTTCCTCTTGGCTGGAGTGGAATTATTAGTCCCCTGACCATTACCCTGCTGCTGCTCTATGTATCAGGTGTCCCAATGCTGGAGAAGAAATATAAAGATAATCCCGAGTTCCAGGAGTACGCTAAATTTACCAGCAAGTTTTTCCCCTGGTTTCCGCAAAAACAAATAAAATAAGGGAGGAAAAAGTAAATGTTAAAATTCATTCAAATATACCTGGTTGTTCTGGCAGCTTTCTTTGTGATTGATATGATCTGGCTGGGGCTGGTGGCAAAGAAATTTTACCGTGAGCAACTTGGTTTTTTAATGGGGGCAAAGGTATACTGGCCGGCGGCGATCATTTTTTACCTTTTATTTATTGTAGGCCTGGTTTTCTTTGTCGTTTATCCTGCTATTGAACAGGACAGCTGGTTTTATGCCCTCTGGACCGGCGCATTCTTTGGTCTGATCTGCTACGCTACGTATGATTTAACTAACCTCGCTACCCTGAAAGACTGGCCGCTTAAAGTGACCATGGTTGATCTTGCCTGGGGCTCGGTTTTATCCGGTGTCCTGGGAATAATCGGTTTTCTATATGGCCGCACAGTTCTATAGCACTTTGCTCTGAATAATTCCAGAAACTGCTTGATAATTAGCAGGCTTGCAAAAGACAATCATTAAGGTGCGCTTGTTCTTTTTCAGGGTGATGGTGTGGTTGGGTGGGTCATTTTCCACCCTGTTTATATCTTTCCAGGCAACAAACTGTTCCTGCCTGGCCTGGGCTAGTGCTCCTGCTCCGGCAGCTGAAAAGTTTCGGGTCAATAGTCCGCCAACCAGTAAAAGACTGTTAACAAGAAAGTTTCTCTTGTGCTGTCTATTCTGCGGTTTTTCCCAAATTCCTTTTTGTGGATCTAGTGTAAAAGTATAGTAGTAGCGGTTACCCATGAACAGGCAAACTCCCAGAAAGGTAATGACTGTAATTATTACAACCAGGAGCAGAAAAATCCTGAACAGGGTAGTAATAAATTCCCAGGTTATTCCGCCTGAGAATAGCTCGATCAGAAATAAAACAAAAAGTACAAAAAGAATGGCCAGGCTGAAAACCAGCACTATTTGCCTGGCAATATGTTTGTTGGTTATAACAGGTATATCTATATCCCAGGATAGTTTCTCCACATTATTATTCACCTGAGGATGCCTCTTTCATTAAAGCCAAAATTTTTTTAACTGCCATTTTTTCATTATTTACATTACCATCTCTGTCAATTGCGGAATGGTTTTGGCTGCATCACCCCAGAAAGAATAAACGTGACTTTGCTCGTACAGCAGGTTATCGACCCCGGAATAACCTGGTTTTTCGTCAATATTGCAAACGATAACATGTTTTGCCTTTTCGGCATTTAAGATGGGCATGCCTGATATCGGGGTTCCTTCGGCTGCATTGGCAGCCGGGTTGACCACATCGCAGGCGCCGACAATAATTACCAGGTCGGCATACTCGAACTGGGGGTTGATCGCATCTAAATCCATTAACTTGTCATAATCAATACCGGCTTCTGCCAGGAGAACGTTCATATGACCCGGCATGCGACCGGCTACCGGGTGGATGGCAAACTTTACCTGTTTGCCCTGCCCTTCCAGGGCATCAAGGAGTTCTTTAACAGCATTCTGGGCCTGGGCAACGGCCATACCGTATCCGGGAACAATAATAATCCGTTTTGCCTGGTCAATAATTTCTGAAAGTCTGATTTTTGCATCTTCGTCAGTTGTCGAGTCAGATTCAATGTTGGCTTCAATTTCCTTTTTCTCTTTTTCGGCTTCTTCTGCTCCAGCTAAGGCACCGGTTTTGACAGCGCTTTTATCCATTTTTGAAGATGGTGCTGCAGTTTCTTTTTTCCCGGGAGTAAATCCTGCCAGAACAGAAAAAAGGCTGCGATTCATAGCCCTGCACATGATCCTGGTCAGGATTAACCCTGCAACGCCAACCAAAGCACCTGTTCCGGCCAGGATGATATTTTCCACGGCCAGGCCTGCAATTGAAGCGGCAATACCGGAAAAAGAGTTAAGCAGGGAAATAACAATCGGCATATCGGCCCCGCCGATGCGCAGGGTCATGAAAAATCCGGCCGAAAGGCCAAGCAGGGCAATGATGGGCAGAAAATAAATATAGTATTGACCAGGTAAGCTAATGTTTATAATGATCAGCAGGGCAGCCAGAAGGATAGCAACACGCAGGATGTGACCGTGAAACTTAAGTTGAACAGGCTGTCTGAAGGCGAGCCCCTGTAACTTTAACACGGCAATTATACTACCGCTGAAAGTTAAAGCTCCAACACCGAGTGCCAGACCAGAGGTGCCCCAGAAGAGCATTTCTATGCCCTCACCATGGTAGATCACAACTGCTGCCCATACTACCAGTGCTGAAGCGGCACCGCCGAAACCATTCAAAAGGGCAACAGTTTGCGGCATGTGGATCATTTTAACTGATTGTCCTAAAATTAAACCAATCAAACCGCCAATGACGATATAAATTAAGGCGGTTGAAAAAGCAGCCTGGTTGGTTGTAATAAAGGTCCAGGCGATTGCTATAATCATTGAAAGCGCTCCCAGGCGGTTACCCCAGAGAGCGGTGCGCGGTGATTGCATTAACCTGATTCCTGCCAGAAACCCAACAATAATTAGAATGGCTATAGCTATTGTTACTGCCACGGTATTTCCTGCACCTCGCTTTCCTTGGTCTTGCCTTTGAACATGCGCAGCATTCTTTCTGTTACCCAGAAACCGCCAACTACATTAATCATGGCCAGGATTAGAGCTGCTGCCGACCAGGCTTCAGCCCCTGCCGGGGCGGTAATAAAGACAGCCAGTGCGCCAATAACGGTAATGCCGGAAAGCGCATTCATGCCTGACATTAGTGGAGTGTGTAGTAATGGCGGTACAGCGGATATAATACGATAACCCAGCAGCGCAGCCGCAATTAGTATTATAAACATTGCTAAAAGCATTGGTTATTTCACTCTCCTCTTAATTAATCTGCCATACCCATTGATATTAAGGTGCCATGGTGGACAATTTTTCCATTGTGGGTAACAAGGGTTGATTTTACAATTTCATCATCGGTATCTGTTTTTACACTGCCGTTTTCTATGAGGTAAGAGAAAAAGTTGAAGGTGCTGTGGGCAAACATATTAGTGGCATCAACGGGAAGTGTGGCGGGTACATTCATAATGCCGCTGATAGTAATACCATCGTGGCTATACTCTTCTCCGCAGCGGGTTAAAGAACAATTTCCACCCTGGTCAACAGCAACATCCACTATAACCGAGCCTTTTTTCATCTTTGAAACCATTTTATCTTCGATGATCGTGGGTGCAACTTCACCGGGGATCAGCGCTGTCAGGATTATGGCATCACTTTGTTCTACATGGGGAGCCAGCAGTTCTCTTTCGCGCTCGTACCAATCATCCGGAAGACGACGGGCATAGCCTCCCTCTCCGACAGCCAGCTCCTGGGGCACCTCGAACTCGATATTTTCGGCTCCCAAACTGCGGGCCTGTTCGTTTGCTTCGGGTCGAATATCAATGGTTTTTACCTTGGCTCCCAGCCTTTTTGCTGTAGCGATAGACTGCAGGCCGGCTACCCCGGTGCCTACTACAAGAAACTGGGCCGGATTGATGATACCGTATGAAGTAGGCATCATCGGAATGAAGCGGCCCAGGTGGTTGGCGGCAAAGATAACCGCTTTGTAACCAGCTACCGTGCTCATCGAGGTTAAAGCATCCATTTTCTGTGCCCTGGATATCCTGGGAATACCATCCAGTGTAAAGCCTGTGATATTACGCTTGGCCATAATCTTTAGCCCTTCATGATTAACAGAATGAGCCGGGTGAAGAAAGCTGATTATTACACTGTTTTCTGAAAAAAGCTCGCTTTCATGTTTTCCAATCTTTTCATGCTGCTGGGGTTCCTTTACCTTTAAGATCACGTTAGCTCGCTTATATAATTCAAGAACATCGGCAATAATTTTTGCACCTTTCTCACTGTACTCGTCGTCATTAACAAATGCGCCGGAACCCGCTCCGGTTTCAACCAGAACTTCGGCTCCGGCTGCAATCATTTTTTCGACTGTAGCTGGGATAGCGGAAACCCTTTTTTCCCCCGGCATGATTTCCCGCGGAATACCAATAGATACCTTTTCCAAATGCACAGCAATCACCCCCGTAATTTAATAAAAAT
>PWSG01000010.1 GCA_003564055.1 Syntrophomonadaceae bacterium | reverse complement strand
TCAACTTGCCAAAGGTTAATGTTCAAATTGATTCTGATTGTTCCAGTGTTTTTGCTGATCGTGATAAAATCATGCGTGTTTTTTCAAACCTCCTAAACAACGCTGTTAAGTATACACCTGTAAACGGTGAAATCACTGTCAGCGCTGAGTCTGCTGGAAAGTATATAAAGATTTTAGTTGAAGATACAGGCAGTGGTATCCCCGAAAACGAACTGCCAAAAGTTTTTGAACGCTTTTACAGGGTTGAAAAAACACGAAGCCGTGACTTTGGCGGTATTGGGCTTGGCCTGTCAATTGCCCGCAAAGTGGTTGAAAGTCATGGTGGGACTATATGGATTGAAAGCAATATCAGTGAAGGGACAAAGGTATTTTTTACCCTTCCCAGGGCCAATAACGGAAAGGGCAGTGCGGGATGAAAGAATTATTAAAAAGCTTACTTTTATTCATGTTGTTCGGGTTAAGCCTTGTTTTGACTTACCAGTTGTGGTATGGTGAAATGCCCGCCCAGAAGCTGGAAGAAGATGTTTATGAAGAATTGATTGTTGAAGAACCGCGTTCTCTTGAAAACCTGCTCACGCCTCAACATGTTATGGTTAATTCTGAAGAGGATTTTTATATATTTAAAAAAGGGGAAGTTGATTACGAACGTTTATGGGGCTTTATATCTGGTGCGCTGCAGCGGGTCAATATAGAAACGGCAATTGAAGAAACGAAGCCGCCCGAAGGATCAATAAAAATCCTGGCCTTCTACTTTATGCCCGATCTCCCCGTGGGTGAAGAACTACCCTGGCTTTCCGGAATTTCTTATGCAGAAATACGTTCCATAGATATTTATTCTTACGATGCGAGGAAGTGGCTTGTTTTAGAGGATTCTGCCAGCAACAATTTGATAACCCTGCTGCTGCCTCCCTCAAAAGCTGAACAGTTAAGCGATCTTATGGAAGCAGTGAGCCTTGAAGAGGAAAAGAGGTATGCCATGTTAACGGCAGAGAAGCTTGCCATGCTGTCCGCAGGGGATCTTGAAACAGCAGGCCCGATTTATGTGCCGGTGGAACCACTAACAATGAGTGAGCTGCCCCTTAAAGCCGAAGAAATAGAAAATGAATTTATTCTTAAAACATTCTTTGTCGATTACAATCTTGCCCGTGTAATAGAAGAAAAAGATGGTGGATTGATCTATACTGATGGTGAAAAAGGCTTGAGGCTTAAAGAAACCGGTCTTGAGTATTCTGCCCCGCATAAGGAAGTGGGGCAGGTTACAGCAACGTATCCAGAAGCATTACTTAACAGCAGCAGCTTAATCAGTTACCATGGAGGGTGGCCGGAAGGTCTTCGCCTGGATGGATTCAGTTTATCGGGCTGGGGCAGGGTTGCATATTACAGTGCCAGGTGGTGCATGTTTTACGATGGGTTTCCGATATTTACAAGCCAGCCTACTAAAGCTTTTTTTAACGATAATGGTTTGTTTTACTACGCAAGGTTTGTGTTTTTCCCTGAAAATGTTATCATTGAGCAGGGCAATAAAAAGGATGTTGCCTTGTGGGATGAAGCCCTGGCTGAAGCGCTAAAACTGTTCAAAGAACAGGAGTTGGAAAATGAAACGGTTTTAAGCCTTGAAGAAATAACCCTGGGTTATGCTGTTGTCAATTCATCAGGCAAATACAGAGGTGTGCCGGTATGGCGGATAAATATTTCAGGAGAAACCTTTATTTTAGACGCTCATAAGCTTGTCCTTTTTGAAGAGGTGGATTTAATTTGAACCTTGGCCGTTCTAAACTAATACTAATTTTTGCTTTTGTCGGACTAAACCTTTTCCTTGGTTACCATCTTTTTTGGCCTGATTTCGGCAGGTTAACCAGGGTTGCTGTAACGATGGATGAAATCCATTCAGTTGAGCTAATGCTTAACGATAATAACTATTATCTCGAAACAAGTATAGATCGATCAGCTCGTTCAAGTGATTTCTTGACTGTATCTCCTGCCCAGGGATTGCAGGAAAAAATTTTACAGGACTTTATTAAGAAAGGGGCCCAGGTAGTCGTAGCTGAAAACGCGACTGTTTACAGGACTGAAGAAGAGACTGCAGTGGTTTATTCAACCGGCTTGATTCGAATCATTTATGAACCCGGGGTTTTCCTGGCGGAAAATACACGTGCTCTTGAAGAACAGCAACTGACAGAGCTGGTTGAAACATACCTGGTTGGAGAAGGATTAATGCCGCAAGAAATAGTCTTTGATTATTTAGTAAAGCGTGATGTCGGGTTTATTACACTGCATTACTACCAGGTTTATGAAGAAACCCCGGTTTATTCAGGCAAGCTTCAAGTCACGGTTGATTCGGACAAGCTTACTGCAGTTGAGATTTACTGGTTAGAGCCTGTCGAGAGATTTCCAAATAGAGAAATAGAGGTTATTTCGGCAGCCGATGCCTTAAAGAACCTAATGGCCGAAATAGGTTCAAGTCCTGAACCAAAAACTGTAAAGGAAATAAAACTGGGCTATTTTGGCGGTGAATATGATGCTGAAAAATGGGAGATTCAGCCTGTTTGGCGAATTGTGCTTGACAATTACGAGTATTATTATATTAATGCTTTTACCGGCAATATTGAGCAGGATATTGTTATACCCGAGCAGGCCCTGTAATATATAAATAAAAGCGGGAGGTCATCATGGAAAAGTTTTTAGTTAAGGGCAAAACGGTTCTTTCAGGAAAAGTTAAAATAAGTGGTTCAAAAAACTCCGCTGTTGCATTGCTTCCGGCTTCAGTTATGACTTCAGACACTGTTTGCCTGGAAAACCTGCCCGATATTACAGATGTTCGAACTATGATTGAAATACTCGAAAACCTTGGTGTTTCTATTCGCAGGCGCGGCAGGGATGCTCTGGAACTTACACCAGGCAACCTTTCCAAGATTGCGCCTTCATATGATCTGGTCAAAAAGATGCGTGCTTCTTATTACTTTATGGGCAGTCTTTTGGCTCGCTTCGGACAGGCGGAAGTGCCCATTCCCGGTGGTTGTGATCTTGGACCGCGGCCTATAGATCAACATCTAAAAGGATTCACGGCTCTTGGAGCGTCAATTAATATTGAACATGGTATGATCAAGCTTTCTGCCAAAAAACTGACCGGAGCCAGAATTTACCTTGACGTAGTCAGCATTGGAGCAACTATCAACTTGATGCTGGCTGCTGCTGCTGCAGAAGGCAGAACTGTTTTAGAAAATGTGGCCAAGGAGCCGGAAATTGTTGATCTTGCTAACTTTCTGAATGCAATGGGCGCCTCTGTTAAAGGGGCAGGGACTGATGTAATAAGAATAGACGGTACTAATTATTTTAAAGGAGCTATGCATGCAGTGATTCCGGATAGAATTGAAGCGGGAACATTTATGATGGCGGCATTAGCTACGGGAGGACAGGTTACTGTTGAGGATGTCATTCCCAAGCACCTTGAAGCTATAACAGCAAAAATCCGGGAAATCGGAGGCAGGGTTGAAGTATACCCGGAAAAAATCAATGTTGCATCGGTGTCGCCTCTTGTACCATCAGATTTAAAAACATTTCCCTATCCGGGTTTTCCTACAGACCTGCAGCCCCCGGGAATGGTGCTGCTAACAGCAGCCAGGGGTTTAAGTGTTATCACAGAAAATGTTTTTGACGGACGCTATAATCATGTTGATGAACTAAAAAGAATGGGTGCCCGGATCAAGGTTGAAGGACGTACCGCTCTAATCGATGGAGGGGCACCCCTTTCCGGTGCTCCTGTCACTGCTACCGATTTAAGGTCCGGCGCAGCCTTGATTATTGCTGCTTTAACTGCTGATGGTGAAAGCCAGATTAGCGCAGTAGATCACATAGATCGGGGCTACGATAGTTTTGAGCAAAAGTTAACAGGTCTGGGTGCTGCTATTTGTCGTATGACAGATGAAAACCCCAATCAGCGGTCTGGCAAAGTTGATTGATTTAAAGTGATAAAATACTTTTGACATGCTTAATCTTTACGGTTTTACACTAATAAGTTAAACTGAAAATGTAAGGAGGGTTTTTAATGGAACATAAATATAATTACTATAAAAGTTCAAACCAGGGAAAGTTCTGGTCTTTTATCGGCTGCATTTCGTTTGGAATCCTGGGTATTCTGCTTGGCGCTGCCCTGGTATATGGTCTGTTTGTATTCTTCCTGGTTCCGGAAATAGAGGAACCGCTTCCTGAAGTTGCAAATGATATTCCGGTTGAAGTTCTCCCTGAATTGCAGCCTTCTGCAGGGCCATGCCTGATAGAAGTTATAGAAAGTGTTATGCCTGCAGTCGTAGGCGTCAGCAGGCAGGTTTATGTCAGCCGTAATGGTGAAGAAATATTGATGCCTGCTGAGTCTGGTTCAGGAGTGCTAGTCTCAAATGACGGCTATATAATTACGAATCATCATGTTATTGACGGGGCAGACAGCATCTCAGTTCTGCTGCCGGATAAAGGTCGCTATGATGCAGAAGTAGTCGGGGAAGATGTATTAACTGATCTCGCCCTGCTTAAAATTGAAGAAACAGGTCTGACTGCTATGCAGCTTGGCGATTCCGATAACTTAAAAGTTGGTGAAACAGTTGCTGCAATTGGCAATCCGCTTGGTTATTTTCAGCAGAGCGTTACCGCAGGCATAGTCAGCGCTGTTGATCGGCAGGTCCGTTTTCCCGGTGGTAACTTCGCATACTCTTTTGTGCAGACCGATGCCCTGGTTAACCCAGGCAACAGTGGAGGACCGCTTGTAAACCTGGAAGGAGAAATAATCGGCATCAATACAGCCAAGATATCCCTGATGGGAGTCGAAGGTATCGGCCTTTCAATTCCCAGCAATACCGTGGCCAGGGTAATGCAAGATCTTATGGAGCATGGCAGAGTGATCAGACCACACATTGGTGTTTTGATTGATGATTGGCCCCTGTATAGTGAGGAAGAACCCGATCAGGGGGTCGAGATCCTGGATATTGCTCCTGGCAGCGCGGCTGAAGAGGCAGGGCTGCAACCAGGTGATGTAATCGTAGCCATGGATGATCACGCAGTACAGTATCTTGCTCAGCTGTTTGATCGTTTACTCGATTACTATCCCGGTGATACTATGAGCATTACTTTTTATCGTGACGGTGAAAGAATGAGTGAAGAAATTACCCTTGGTGAACGTCCTGAAGAGTGGGAATTTGAAAGAGAAGAACCGGTAGATCCGGAGCCCGAGCCCGAAGAGCCTGAACTTGAGGATCCGGATGATCAGTAACCTAAAGAAGGGTCGGGTTAACAATTCGGAGGCTTAAGCCTTGCGTCTGATTTTTGTGTTTGTTGATGGATTAGGGCTGGGTAAAGATCAGCCGGATAATCCTTTTGTCGGAACCGAAACACCCGGTTTAGCGAAAATTCTGGATGGGGAAAAGCTAACCTTAAATGCAGTTGGCCATGCTTTTTCCCGGGCCTCTCTTCTGGGACTGGATGCTACACTGGGTGTTCCCGGTCTTCCACAAAGTGCAACCGGGCAGGCATCAATCTTTACCGGCGTAAATGCACCTGCATTTTTAGGCAGCCACTTAAACGGTTACCCCGAAGAGAGGCTTAGAAGTTTGCTTTCTGCAAAAGGCCTGTTTCGCCAGCTGCGGAATGCGGGCTATAAGGTTATATTTGCCAATGCTTACAGACCCCTTTTTTTTCAGATGCTGCGCAGGGGTTTGCCTGGCAAACGCTATTCCTGCTCAACCCTGGTTACTTATTATGGTGGGCTTCCTTTTTTTCGCTTAAATGATATCAAAAAAGGCCGGGCCTTGTATATGGATATAACTAATGATATTTTA
>PWSG01000034.1 GCA_003564055.1 Syntrophomonadaceae bacterium | reverse complement strand
GCTTAAGGCTTTGCAGCAGGATCTGCAGGCTGAATATAAAGTTCCATTCTCGGTTGAGTCCAGCACACTGGATGCAGTTGCCAACCATATCGGCCTGGAAAAGTTTACTACTGAACAGACCATTTTTGACAACCGGCAAAGCTAAAAAACATTTGTCTGTGAAATTTTCAAAGCCCCCGTTTCCAGGGGGCTTAACTTTTCACAGCTGCCAATATGCCTTCCAAAAGCTTTTCAAGTCCTACTGATGATGGTATAATTACAAAACGAAACGTTATAATTATTTCACTATACTTCACAATATTCTGAAAGAAAGGCAGGTGTGGTTTTGAGTAAATTACCGGAGCCAGTTAACCTGGATACAATTGCCAATAATCTTGCTGATTCTGTATTTATAGTTGACAAGAAGATGGAAGTTATTTGGTTAAATCAGGTAGCTGAAGAATTTTTCCATACAAACTTTCAAAAAGCTAAAGGTGTTAAAATAACTGAATTAACTGCAATTACAAAACTTGATGATCTGCTAACGGAAGTTTTCGAACAGCAGACAGCGCTAAAAACCTCTTATGAGGAATCATCGGTGAAAATAAAACGCCATGATGAGCGCTATTTTTTCAAGATTGCTATCAATCCTGTTTTTCATGAAGATAAGCTTTGGGGTGCCTTGGTCCAGCTAACCGATGTGACTCGTTTCCATGAAATGGAAAAAATAAAGTCAGACTTTGTTTCAATTGTCTCACATGAATTTCGCACACCTTTGACGACGATTATTGTTGGTGTTGAAATGCTAAAAGAAGGGATGCTTGGCGATCTTACCCCCAGGGGAAAAGAAGTTTTAGAGGCTATTGGTTCTGATTGTGAAAGACTGAGCAGGTTAATTGACAACCTGATGGAACTTTCCCGTATCGAGTCCGGTACTATTTATGTTGAAGCTGAACCGACCGATGTCAATGACCTGGTCCAGGAAGCAGTCCGTCCCCTTAGGGTTCAGGCTGAACAGCAGGGTGTTGAACTGATTACCGACCTGCCTCCTGAGCTGCCGCCGGTGGCAGCCGATTTTAATAAATCCGTCTGGGTTCTGACTAACCTGGTTGGAAATGCCCTGCGCTATACTGAGCAGAACGGAACAATTACTGTTCGGGTCAGGCAGCGCGGCAAGCGCCTCTTTTTCTCTGTTCAGGATACGGGCAGTGGAATTCCTAAAGAACATCTGGATAAAATATTTCGCAAATATGTCCAGGTAAGTGGTCCGGGACGTAAAGGAACCGGTGGAGTCGGCCTTGGCCTTGCGATTGCAAAAGATATTGTTATGGCTCACGGTGGCGAAATATGGGTTGACAGTGAGGTAGGGAAGGGAACAACCTTTACCTTTACCTATCCTGTATACCATGGCAACGAATCTGTAACACTCCCGGATACGGAACAAGAAGGAGGTTAAAAAATGGGTAAAAAAGTTCTGCTTGCAGAGGACGAAAAAAATGTTATTCTTGGCGTACGTACCTGCCTCGATGCTGTAGGCTATGATGTAGAAGTTGTCGAAGATGGTGAAGAAGCTCTTAACTCGGTGAAAAGAGAACACCCAGACCTGATTTTGTTGGATCTTCTGATGCCCAAAGTTGATGGTTTTGAGGTGCTGAAAACTTTGAAAGGGAATAAGGAAACAAGCAGTATACCGATTGTTGTCCTTACTGCTAAAGCGGAAGAAGCAGACAGGCAGAGGGCGATGGAGCTCGGGGCAGATAATTACATGACCAAGCCTTTTAAACCGCAGGAACTATGGGATGTATTAAAGGGCTACCTTCCTGAGTTTTAAACCGACAGGTTAATTTGAAATTATTATAAAAGATACTTTAAGGGCACAGTTTGCTGTGCCCTTTACTGAAAAAAACCCATTTGATTATCTATATTTAATTTAGGAGGTCTGCTATGTTTGCTAACAGACCCAATTATGAACAGGGCCCGATCCGCCCCCCAAGCGAAGCTGACAGCCTGCTGCTGCGGCTAACCCGTAACTGCCCCTGGAATCGCTGCTTGTTTTGCCCGGTATATAAGAAAGAAAAATTTAGCAAGCGCAGCATCGAAGAGATAAAAAGTGATATAGAGGAGCTCGAAAAGGCGGCAGATAAGATAAAAAAAATATCTTTATCGAGCGGGTTTGGCGGAGAAATAAACCGCCAGGTAGCGGTACAGGTTCAGTCCCGGAACCCGGAGCTATTCCAGGTTGCCTTATGGCTCTATGGTGGCGGAGAAAATGTTTTCCTGCAGGATGGCGACAGCCTTTTGCTGCCTGTTGATCAGCTTGTTGAAATATTGGAAACGTTAACTGAAAAATTTCCTTCGATAAGGCGCATTACAACCTATGCCCGCTCGAGAACACTGCTTCGCCGTTCTGTCGATGATCTTGCCAGGCTTAAAAAAGCCGGCTTAGGCCGTATTCACGTTGGTATGGAGAGCGGAAATAACGAAGTACTTGACTACATGAAAAAAGGTGTAACATATACCCAGCAGGTTGATGCAGGGAAAAGGGTAAAATCGGCAGGTTTGTCTTTAAGTGAATATGTTATCCTAGGTCTTGGCGGGGAAAAATGGTGGCGTCAACATGCCCTTGATTCAGCTTCAGCATTAAACGAAATTAATCCTGATTTTATAAGGGTACGTACCCTGGCTGTGCCTGCGGCAAGTCTTCTTTATGAAAAGGTGCAAAGTGGAGAATTTAAGGTAATGGTTGATGACGATGTCGTCAGGGAAGAAAAGCTATTTATAGAAAACCTGCAGGGCATTGATAGTTATTTTTACAGCGATCACATCTTAAATTTGCTTGAAGATGTAAGTGGCAAATTACCGGAAGATAAAGAGAAAATGCTAAAAGTAATAGATCGTTACTTATCATTACCTGCTGCCGAGCGAGAACGATTTTGTCTTGGCAGAAGGACAGGTTATTACAGGACGATGGATGATATGCAAAATGACTCTTTAAACAGCTCGGTGGAGCGTCTTTATAAACAACTGCAGGATAAGGGTTTAACTGTTGCCCAGTATATGAAGCAACTGATGCTTAGATTCATATAAAGTAAGGTGGTGGAACTTTTTCGCGTTGCCATTTGTGTTTTAGAACTGCATATCCCTGGCAAAACCTCACTAAAAGGTAAGCGCCAGGTATTAAAAAGCATAATACAGCGCCTGCGTAATCGTTTTAATATTTCGGTTTCAGAAGTGGGAAACCAGCAGAATCTCTGGCAGCGTGCTGAGCTGGGTATGGCCGTTGTGTGTCACAACGGGGGAGGCGCAGACAGCATCATTCAAAAAATATATACTTTTATTGAGCTGGAAGATAGTGTTGAAATTATATCATCCCGCGTCGAAATTTACTAAGCGGGGTGAAGTGTGTTGTTCTTATTCCATAAGATAACTGAACTTGCTCATCAGGCGGTAAGCCAGGTTATCCGAGCGGGCGACACTGTTATTGATGCAACCGCAGGAAACGGTTTAGATACAATTTTTTTAGCCTTAAAAACAGGTCCCAGCGGCCGAGTTTATTCTTTTGATATCCAGGAAGAGGCCCTCTTTCGTACTGCCGAAAAGCTTAAAGAACAAAATTTAAATCAATGGGTATCGCTGGTTGAGGCCGGTCATGAAAAAATAGCGGGGCATGTAAATGAAACGGTGTCCGTCGTCATGTATAATCTTGGTTATTTACCGGGCGCCAGCAGCGCTATAACTACCATGCTTGATACAACCTTGCAAAGTTTTCATCAAGCCCTTGCGTTACTTCAGCCTGGAGGAATTATTACCGTAGTTCTTTATCCGGGCCACAAAGAAGGCAAAATTGAAAAAGAAGGATTAATACCGGTTTTCAGCCGGCTTTCATCATTTGAATACACTGTTTTGCACTACAATTATCTTAACAAAAGCAGCGGATCTCCTGAACTGGTTATTGTGCAAAAATCTTTTTTTTCTCGGTAGATGCAGCACTGAAAAGGGTTTTGTTTTAGGCTTGTCGAAAAAGTGTTTTAACACCAGATCAAATATTATAAAAGATAGGGGATATTATAAACTGGAATTTAAATGGGATATGATCGAAAAAGAGTTAGCTCTCGTAGATGATCGGCTCAAGCAGGTTGTTGAAGCTTCAGGTCCTGAAATTAATGAAGTCGGTGATTATATTTTTAACGGTTCCGGAAAAAGAATCCGCCCGGCTCTTTTTCTTATAGCAGCATATCGAAATAACCAGGACCTGCTGGATCTTGTTGATGCAGCAGCGGCTTTTGAATTAATGCACACAGCCTCCCTCCTGCACGATGATGTGATTGACCATGCATCTACCCGCAGGGGTAAAGATTCGGTTCATATCAGGTGGAGTAATAAAATTTCCGTATTAAGCGGTGATTACCTGTTAAGTCAGGCTTTTAAAATGCTGGTCGGCTACGAAGAATGGCGCCTGATGAACATTGTTGTTAATATTGTCCAGAATATGGCTGAAGGCGAGGTAGAGCAGGCTTTTGCCGACACAATCTCACCGGATATGGAAGAACGATATTTTAAGTGGATTGGAAAAAAAAGCGCTTCTTTCTTTGCCGGCTGCTGCCAGGCTGGAAGCCTTCTCGGGGGAGACAGTTACAGGGAACAGATGCTGTGGTCTGATTTTGGTTACAATCTCGGGATAGCTTTCCAGTTGATCGATGATTTGCTTGACTATACAGGTGAAGGCAATTTAACTGGAAAACCTCGCTATGGTGATTTAAATAACAGGGTTATTACGCTGCCCCTGATCAGGACAACCAACCAGAAATCTGAAGAAGATAGTATTAACAAGCTTCTTAATAATAATAATGATGTTTCTGGGAACGATTTTGGGGCAGTGGCCCAGGCGGTCCTGGAAGGGGACGGTCCTGCCTACACTTATCGTAAAGCCGAAGAGCATGCAAGAAAATCTGAAGCTATTATAAACAAACTGCAACCTGTTAACCGGGAAAAAAGCAAAGTGCTTGAACAGCTGGCCCGTAATTTATTGTTGCGCAAAAAATAGAACAATTGAAATAATCGCTGTTTGCGCTATATACCAAATTGGAGGTAAATTAATGCCTGCACGTAATATTTCAAAATCTGTGATTAAAAGATTACCGGTGTATCTGCGCATTTTGGATCAATTAATTCAGCGCAGGGTAGATATGATTTCGTCCAAAGAACTAAGCGCCGAATCGGGCTTTACCGCCGAACAAATTCGTAAAGATCTTGCTTATTTCGGGGCTTTTGGAACACGTGGTGCAGGTTATAATACGGTATATCTCAGGGAAAAAATAAAAAAGATTATTGGTCTCGATAAAAAAATAGATACGATAGTTATAGGTGCGGGAAACCTGGGGACAGCCCTGACCCGCTATAACTCTTCAAAGAATCCTTATGTAAATGTCACCGCTGCCTTTGATCATGACAGTCGCCTGGTTGGCAAAAGAATTGACGGTATTGAAATCCTTGATGTTAATGAAGCGCCGCAGTTTATTACGGAAAATGGCATTAAAGTAGCTGTCATTGCTGTGCCTGCTGCTGCAGCCCAGGAAGCTGTCGACCTTGTTACCAAACATGGCATTAAAGCAATTCTCAATTTTGCGCCCGTTAAACTAAATGTTCCTGAAGATGTTCATGTCCATAATGCAGACTTAACAATTGAGCTGCAAAGCCTGATTTATTACAGTTCGGCTGAAGAAGAGCGTAACGAAAGACTAAAAAAAGAAATAAAGGCAAAAAAAAACTCAAAAACTTTTCTTATTGAATAAATGGTAAGTCAAAAAGCAGAAAAAATAGAAGAATAAATTTTTTCTTGGCCCACCGATTGTATTGACTTTTAGCATCAGCTTTTG